>JAFQPR010000007.1 GCA_017411605.1 Clostridia bacterium
CTTGCTCAAATCTTTCCGAGGTAACGCTTGAAAACGGAATTACTTCTATTACTTACGGTATGTTCCGAGATTGCTCCTCGCTAAAGAGCATAAAAATTCCCGAGAGTGTGACGGTAATAAGTAATAATTCCTTCCAAAATTGCACGTCACTTGAGAGTATAGAGCTTCCCGAGGGATTGAAGACCATATATTCTAGCGCATTCAATGGCTGCTCAAGCCTTAAGCTGGTAATAATCCCCGAGAGCGTAAGTTCTCTTTACACAGATTCATTCCCGACCTCAACTATACTTGCGGTATATGAGGATTCTTATGCGCACAAGTTTGCAGATACGAATAATCTTCTCTACGTAATCTACACGGGCACCGACTTCATCAAAGTTTATAAGGTTGACGGCGTAACCTATTACATTATCGACGGTGAAGCAGTTGCGGTTTCCTGCGCCGAGGACGTTACCGAGGTTACTATCCCAGCGACGGTTGAGGGCTATCCCGTAGTCGAGCTCCGCGAAACCTTCAACGAGCATAAGAGCATCAAGAAGGTAATACTTCCCGAGGGACTTAAGCTCATCGGCGAGCACGCCTTCTATTTCGCAACTAATCTTATAAACGTTAATATTCCTTCAACGGTAACCGAGATTGGAGATAGCGCATTTGCAGGCTGCTCAAGACTCAGCGGAGTATCTCTTCCCGAGGGCTTGGTAAAGCTTGGCTCTCTCGCTTTCCATAGCTGCTCCGCTATCACTGAGCTCAAGCTTCCCGCATCTCTTACCAGCATAGGCTCTTACGCCTTTGCATACTGCAGCAAGCTTACTTCCGTTGAGATAGGCTCAGGCATAACCGCTATCCCGAGTAACGCATTCTACGATTGCGTAAATCTCGAGGACCTTATCCTTCCCGCAAACGTAAAATCTATTGCTTCGGGTGCATTCGTAGGTTGCGCAAAGCTTAAGATGGTTACGATCCCCGAAACTATAACCTCAATGCGTACCGATTCCTTTACTACGTCTGTAATTCTTCTTGTCACCAAGGATTCCTACGCGCACACTTACGCAAAGAACAACAATCTCCTTTACTTCGTTCTCCACAATGCAGAGAATCCCGAGATCGCATACGGCGCATCGATAGAGGGAACTGTAATCACGGCGAACGGCGCGGCTGCTGCAGGCGCAACCGTTGACATCTACTATGCAGACGGAACTCTCAAGGAGAGCGTTATCGCGGATGCGAACGGCGTATATAGCTTCACCTACGCTGAGGTAGGCGAATACACGGTAAAGGCAACTCTTGCAAACGGAACGGGCGCGACCGCAATCAAGGTAACGAGAATGAACGTCTTTGACGTATTCGTTGCAGGAGATACGGCAATAACCCTTAAGAACAGCTATACGGTAAGCGGAACTGTTGACGCATATCCCGCAACCGTAACGATAACCGATGCAAACGGCAACGTTATAGCAACGGTAACAACGACCGACGGAAACTACACCTTCACCAATATCCCCAACGGTACGTATAATATCACCGCAACCACCGAAAACGGCTTCGTAACCACCGAGGTGACCGTATTTGACGGAAACGTTTCGGACGTAGTGCTTGAAACCGTCGAAGCAACCGTAACCCTCTATGGCTACGTTGAGGTAGAGGATAGAAACGGTGATAAGCACCGCAGAAATTGGATAGAGGTAACTCTTTACAATGCAGAAGGTCAGGTAATAAGCAACGTTAAGTCCGATAAGGACGGAAGATACGAATTTGATAATCTTCCCGTTGGCGACTACTCGGTAGTAGCCGAGGTTGAGGAAATGCGCCCTGATAAGGAGCACGGCTATGATAGAAACCACGAGCTCCGCGGCTACGCATATATTTCCGTTACCGAAGCAGGCACCTACGAGGTAGACACTATAACCCTAGCGGAAGATAACGGTAATCGCGCCGAGATCGCAGGTAAGGTGACCGCAAACGGTGAGGGCCAGGTATGCGAGATAGTTCTGAGAAACGTTCACGGCAGCGAGGTTGCTAAATATACGACCAAGAATAACGGTAAATATATCTTTGTAAACGTCTCCGACGGTCTATACTTCATCACCGCAACAACTGCGTCCGACGGTATGGGCTTCACAGTAGTAATAGTTCGCGGCGGAAAAGTCTGGGGCGAAACCGATATCCGTGTTTACAAGTCGGATAAGGTAAAGAACAGAGAAGACAAATTCCATAACGACGTTCCCGATTTCGATAGTAAAGATGGAATAGAGGAGTACAGAGAGCGCATCGCAGAAGAGAAGCGCTTCTACGACGGACTTTCCGAGAAGGAAAAGAAGCAGCTCTCGAAGAGCTATATAGAGCGCCTTAACCTCTACGTAGAATGGCTTGCAAACTGCGAGTACAATACCGACGAGGGCGTTAAGATAGAGCAGGGCGGACTTGTAGTATCGGGAGATGAGCTTGCAAATTCCGATGATATCTCCTTCACCATAACTGTTGAAAAGCAGGATAAGTGGGAGAATAACGGAAACGGCGTCAAGAACGAAAAAGACCACGTTCATCACTCAATGAAGGACAAGGCAGGAAACAGAGATATCGTAGAGTATTACGAAATCTCGATGTTCAAGACGGGAGCTGACGGCGAGCGTGAAATTACCAGCGTATATAAGGATACCGACGCAATGGGTAAATTCCGCATCACCCTTACGATTCCCGAGGAGTACAGAGGTCATAAGCACTATTCGCTCGTTCACGTTCACTGCGGCGAGGTAGTAACGCTTACCGACCTTGACGATGATCCCAATACGATAACCGTTGAGGTAGACAGATTCTCGACCTTCGCGCTTACAACAACCGACGATGAGCTCATCGCAGAGGATAACAGCTCCGACGTTGAGGTAAGCCCGAACTTCAAGATAAAGAGCGCAAGACTTTCGCTCTCCGAGGATATCAACGTTATCTATACGGCGTCTATCCCCGAGGGATATCTTAACCACTATATGGTATTCACCTTCCTTGGAAACGATTATACCGTATACGGCATGGATAACGGCGACGGAACCTATTCCTTCGCGTTCACTCATATGATTCCGCAGTGCCTTGGCGATAACATCAAGGCAACCCTTTACGCAACGGTAGAGGGAACGGAAGTGTCCGTATGTATCGAATCTTATAGCGTACGTAAGTACTGCGAGAATCAGTTCGCGAAATCCACGGATGAAAAGCTTCTCACGATGCTCTCCGACCTTCTTGTATACGGAGCAAAGGCTCAGCTTTACGATGGCTACAACGTAGATAACCTTGTAACCGAAGGACTTGAGCTCACCGCAAGCGTATACGAAGCGCTTGATTCGAGCGTAAATAAGAAGGCTCTTACCGGAACTGCAGATGCAGATGCAAAGTGGAAGAGCGCAGGTCTCAGATTCGAGAACACAATGGTAATGTACGCTAAATTCGCAGCAAGCGAAGCAGAGGGACTTGTAGTAAACGTAAGCATCAACGGCAGAACAGAGAGCTACAACGTAAGTGAGCTTGATGTATCTGATGACGGATATTATTACATTTACTTCCGCGGCATACTTGCAACCGAGTTTGATAGCGAGATAACCGCAAACTTCGTAAGAAACGGAGAGACCGTAGGTCAGACGATGCACTATTCTGTAAACTCGTACGTATACAGTCAGCAGACGTCGGGCACGAATGCAAATCTCAAAGCCTTGATGGAAGCGACCTACAACTACGGTGCATCTGCATACGCATACGCACTCTCCAAACAGTAATCAGAAAACAAAGGAGCGAAAATTATGAAAAAAACATATACGGAACCCGAGCTTGAGGTAGTCCTCGTTGAGGCGAGTGACGTTCTTACCGCGAGCGTGCCCGGCATAATCGAAACACCTGAGGATGAATTCTGATTCTGTTGATAAATGTAAATAATAATATGCAAAAATGGGGCTTTTCGCTGCGTGTCAGCGAAAAGCCCTGCTTTCTGTAATAAGAAACCCCGTCGCTATAACAGGGCTCAATAAAGGTTATTGCGGGTGAGAAAACGCAAACCGAAAAAGAAGAAATTACAATCTCGCAAGCTGCTCAACCGCATTGCCTCGTGTCAGCTTACTGCAATGCTCGGTTATGTAGGGAAATAGCTCCTTCGGAACGGCAGAAGAGAACTCAAGCAGTATCGCAAAATCACAGATCGAGCCGTGGCGGGATGCGCCGCGCTCGTATATCTCCAGGTAGTAGCCGTTTTCTCCGTCGAAGAAAAGCTCGCTGCCTTTTATCGACTTTGAGTTTTTTATAATTCTCGATGCGCGTATAAGGTCATCAAACGAGCCGAAGCTATAGATCGTTCGTTTGCTATCAAGCATAGTCACGTTTGTTGAGCGCGATATGGAGCGCTCGTTTTTATGTGATAGGTTTTCAAGCTTAGTGACGAATAGCTCCGCCCCTCCGTCCCGCGAAGGATAAAACTGTATCAGTAGCTTTTCTCCTTCGTGATCAAAGCCGTGATACTTCTTTACGTAATCAAGAATTTCCCAAACCTTGTTTCTCGTTTTTGTATCGTTGTAATCAACGTTATCCGTATCAAGCTTATATTTTTTTACGTCGGATTTCGTCAGCATTATTTTAAGCTTGCTTTCGCTTATCTTAAGAATATCCAATAAAATACCTCCTTGCAGTATCGGTTTATGTCGATATGTAATTACTATTTTGAAGTATATCTTCCCATTGACATTTTATCATTTTACTCAAAAAAATGCTACAATTAAAATCTGTATGCTATGGAAAATTAAAGTAAAAAACGTAAGCTTTAAAGTAAAATTTCCGTATTATCCAAAAGATTACGTAATAAACGCGAAAACAATAATTAAAATATAGCGAAAACAATAATTAAAATATCGCAGAGCTCTTGATATTTTGATAAAAATATGGTAAAATACTTTTCGTTGTCCGAAAGAACGGACACTCACGGTGAGTTCGAGACCTTCCTCACCGAAGGGCGTGTGCCCCGAAAAAAACAAAACTAAAGGAGAAAATTAAAAATGAAAAAAGGCTTTTCAACCAAGTCTCTCGTAAGAGGGGCGCTTATTGCCGCGGCTTATGCTACGCTATCCTACCTTTCCGCGCCGCTGACGTTTATGTTCTTTCAGTTCAGGCTCTCCGAGGCGCTGTGCGTTTTACCGATATTCCTTCCCGAGGCTATCCCGGGCTTGTTTATCGGTTGCTTGATTGCGAACTATCTTTCGGGATGCGTGATTTGGGATATCATCTTCGGCAGTATAGCAACGCTGATAGGAGCTATCTTAGCAAGAGCATTGGCAAAGCTCCCAAGAAAGCTTATGTTCCTATCGACCGTACCGACAGTAATTGCCAACGCAATAATCGTACCGTTCGTTATAATCTATGCGTACGGCAGTCCCGAGTCCTATCTGTTTTTGTTCTTTACCGTCCTTGTAGGCGAGCTAGTAACCGCAACGGGCGTTGGAACTATCCTTTATTATCAGCTTGAAAAACGCAAGTTTTTGATAGGTTAATAAAAAGCTGCAGAATGTCAGTTTTAATTTCAAAATGAAATAGTACCTACCGACAGGAAAAGAGGCTAGCTCGAGTTGTAAAAAACGAGCTAGCCTCTTTGAAATAGAGGGGCACAATTGATAATCGTTCAATTATTTTGTATGTTTGAATCGGGCTAAAAATCTGCGCTGCGGTGCGCATAATCGTATATATATTCCGACGGAGATACTCCCATATTTTTCTTGAATTCTACCGAAAAATATTTATAGTCGTTATAACCGGACATATAGGCGATCTCTTTTAGTGAATAGTATCCCGCGGAGATCAAGCCAACCGCATTTTGTATACGCAGATTAATTATATACTTTTGAGGAGAAATACCGTATTCCTTTTTGAAGAGCTTTCTGAAATAGACCTCGCTCATAAACGAGCGGTCTGCGATCTCTTTTACCGAGAGGTCGCTTTTTTTATAGTTTTTTAAAAGGTAATCTACCGAGTTATAAATTTTTGAATTTTGTGGCTTTGAAACGTAATTTTGAGTATAACATTCAGCAAAAATTTCGCACAAAATAGCGGAGCATTTAAACTTATACCCAAGCTCTTTTTTATTCCAAACGTCAAATATTTCCCGAAAGTGTTTTGATAATACTGTGGGATTATCGGGGATGAAATATTCAATATTTTTCGTACTGTAGTTTATTGTGTCAAAATGAATAATAATCATCTCGTCCACCGTTGCCGCTCTGGTGTAATCTAATCTTGCGGGGAAATAGGATACGCAGTTATCTTTCATACAGTGCTTTTGGGTTTTGGTCATTAAAACAGCATCGGAACGAAAACGAAACGATAGTGCGTTAAAGTTTCTCCCGCTGTTGAACATATTGACGTTATGTTGCTTCAGTTCAAGAACGTCTATTAAATTAAATGACAATAGGTCATTTTCGAAAAACACAAGCGTCACCTCCGTTAATTAGTTTAATTATATCAAATCTGTTTCGAAAAGTCAACCAATTGTGTTGATTTATAGGTGTATTATGCAATTTAAAAATGTTATAATGAAGATAAAAAAAGAAGGAGGACCCAAAAATGAGCGATAGAAGAAAAGTTTTGGATTTGTTCGACGGTAGGGAAGATTTTTGGAAGCAAAAAGCTGCCGACGGAATCGAACGCTACCGAAAGGGCGATGGAAGAATAACCGTTACCGACGAAAACGGAAATCCTATACCCAATGCTAAGATAAAGGTAAAGCAAAAAAGTCACGAATTCCGCTTTGGCGCAAACATATTTATGCTTGACGAGCTTGAGACGAAAGAAAAGAACGAGCAGTATAAGAAGCTTTTTGCCGAAACCTTCAATATGGCTACGCTTCCTTTTTATTGGGACGCTCTTGAGCCCGAGCAGGGAAAGCCGCGTTACGCGAAGGACAGTCCTAAGGTATACCGCCGTCCCGCGCTTGATCTTTGTATCGAATTTTGCGAAAAGCACGGTATTGAGCCCCGTGAGCACGCGTTGGCATACGATCAGTTCTTCCCAAAATGGCTTTCGGATAAAAGCGTAGATGAGGTAAAGTCAGCGCTTGAACGCCGTTATTCCGAGATTTCCGAACGCTACGCCGACAAGATTCCTACCATTGAGGTGACAAACGAGATGGAATGGAAGAGCGGAAAAACAAGTTTTTACGACGAGCCCGATTATGTTGAATGGTGCTTCAAGCTTGCAGAAAAATATTTTCCAAATAATAAATTATGCATAAATGAGCACACCGGATTAGCATGGGAGGATAGGTGCAGAGCGACCGATAAATACTACTCATATATAGAAGCCAATATGCTGAAAGGCGCGAGAATAGACGCTATAGGTATGCAGTATCATCTATTCAATAAAAAAGAGCTTGAATATGAAAAAACGCGATTGACGCTCAATCCCGAAAATCTTTATAAGCATATGGACCTCTATTCGAACTTTGGCAAGCCTCTTCAGATAACCGAGGTTACCGTTCCCGCATATTCATGGGAAGCAGAGGACGAGAAAATACAGGCTGAAATCCTTGAGAAGCTCTATTCTATATGGTTCTCTCACCCGAACGTTGAGCAGATCGTATATTGGAATCTCGTTGACGGTTACGCAAACGGCGCAAACCCCGGCGATATGACTGTCGGTGAGAATTATTATTACGGCGGACTTCTTAGGTTTGATATGACGCCGAAGCCTGCGTTTTATAAGCTTCGTGAGCTGTTAGAGGAAAGATGGCACACCGAGGCAGAGCTTGTTACCGATGAAAACGGAAATGCCGAGTTCAGAGGCTTCTTTGGTGATTACGACGTTGAAATCGGAAATGAAACAAAGAATATTTCGCTTTCAAAGAAGGGTGATGGTGCCTTTGCTTTGACGGTGAACAGGAGGTAAAATATGAATTATTGTTCAAATCCTACAGATCTTAAAATTACGGATATGCGCTTTGTTGATATTGACGGAGCGCCCAAGCGCTGTACGATCCTCAGAATAGACACAAACCAAGGTATCAGTGGCTTCGGAGAGGTGCGTGACGCGTCTTCTAAAACCTACGCGCTTATGCTCAAAAGCCGTATACTCGGTGAAAATCCCTGCAACGTAGACAAGATCTTCAGAAAGATCAAGCAATTTGGCGGTCCGTCCCGTCAGGGAGGCGGCGTATCGGGCATTGAGATCGCGCTTTGGGACCTCGCGGGAAAAGCTTACGGTGTGCCTCTCTATCAGCTTCTTGGCGGTAAATTCCGCGATGAAATAAGAGTATATTGTGACACCGATGTTGACGGCAAGCACACAGGGCACGATATGGGACTCGCCCTTAAAAAGAGAATGGATATGGGATTCACCTTCCTCAAAATGGATCTTGGTATAGGTCTGCTTCTTGACGAGCCCGGAACCCTCAATGCGCCTCTCGGTTTTATAGAGGATATGAAAAAATACGCATCTCATATTCTTAACGTTCAGGGCGGAAGCGTTACCGCTGATATGGTAAGGCATCAGAAGAGTTATTCCATTATTACCACAGCGCACCCCCATACGGGAATTCATCTCACCGAAAAGGGACTTGATTTCCTTGAGAATTACGTCAGAGAGGTACGCGAGGTCATAGGCTACGAGGTACCGCTTGCCGTTGACCATTTCGGGCATATTTGCGTTGAGGACTGCATCCGTTTTGCGAGAAGAATGGAAAAGTACAACATTGCTTGGATAGAGGATATGGTTCCGTGGATGTATACCGACCAGTACGTAAGACTCAGAAACAGCACCACGATACCCGTATGTACGGGCGAGGATATCTATCTTAAAGAAGGCTTTGAAACGCTTATCAAGGCGGGAGGCGTGTCGGTTATTCATCCTGACATTCTTACCTGCGGCGGTGCGCTCGAGCTCAAAAAAATTGCCGATATTGCAGATGAGTACGGCGTAGCTACGGCAGTACATATGGCGGAAAGCCCCGTAGCTTGTCTTGCGGCGGTGCAGACCGCGGCGGCAATGCATAACGTGCTTGCGCTTGAATTTCACTCGGTAGACGTTCCGTGGTGGGCAGATATGGTAACGGGTATTGACAATCCGATATTCAAGAACGGATTTATCAAGGTTCCCGAAAAGCCCGGGCTTGGCTTTGACGACCTTAACGAGGATGTTCTTCGTCAGCATATAAATCCTAGTATCCCCGGATATTTTGAGCCTACCGATGAATGGAATAAAGAATTTTCAAACGACAGAATATGGAGCTGAAAAGTATGAATTTTAATGATAGAGAAAAAATAATTGCGCTGACCCCTCTGTGGAAGGGGGAGCGCTTTCCTGACGGACGTCCGAAGGTTCCGGATAAATATCTTGACGCATTGTACGGTATGACGCTTGAAGAAGTTTGGAAGCCTATATTCGTTCTTGGCTATGAGCATCAGTTTGTCGGCGGTGGTGTTGCGCCCATGCACGCCCTGCACGATGACGGATGTAAGCTTGTAGGCCGTGCGGTCACCTGTACGTATGCTCCCACTCGCCCCGATCTGCATGAGGTTCAGTTCAACCGTGGCGCAGAGGACGGACTCAAGGGAAACTATAACCAATGGGTCATCGACTCACTTGTTGAGAGGGACGTTGTAGTCTGCGATATGTACGATAAAATTTATAAAGGCACGTTTCTCGGCGGAAATCTCACCACGGCGTTACATAACCGTACCAAAACGGGCGGAGCTGTGATCTGGGGCGGTATCCGCGACGTAGAGCAGATGAAAAAGGTTCCGGACGTTCAGGTGTATTACAGAGGAATCGACCCAACCCCTATCCGTGAATTCGTTATGAAGGATTGGAACGATATCACCAATTTTGGCGGAGCTGTGTGTCTGCCCGGTGACGTTGTATTCGGTGCGGGAGGCGGCGTGCTGTTTATACCCGCGCATCTTGTTCCCGACGTGGTAGAAGGTGCGGCAAAAACTCACGTCAAGGATGATTTTGGCTTTGAAATGATATGCCAGGGCAAATTCACTACCGCTCAGATAGATAAAAACACTTGGTCTGAGGAAATGCTCGATATGCTCCTTGAGTGGATAAAGACCGACCCGCGCGGTGAGGAATATCGCGACCTCGATTGGTCAAAGGAATATGACCTCGCAAGAAACGGCGACCCGAACGATACGCAAACGGCGCTGTGATGAGGTGAATAATGAAAACAGCATTTATTACAGGCTCGTCACGCGGAATCGGCAAAGCAATTGCTTTGCGTTTGGCATCAGACGGCTATCGTGTGATACTTCACGGAGTAAATGAAAGCAATCATATAAAAAATTTAAAGACCGAAATTGAGCAAAACGGTGGAAAAGCTGATATCGTTTGCGCCGATCTGTGCGATTTAGAGGCTACGGGTGTGCTTTGCGAAAAACTCGAAAACGTTGACGTTCTTGTTCTTAACGCGTCAACGCAGTACCGCATACCGTGGCAGAAAATAACGGTAAAAGATTGCTATGAACAGCTTAACTGTAATTTTGTTTCCTCTATGATGCTCATTCAGGCTGTGGTATCCCATATGAAAGATGCAGGTTGGGGCAGAATCGTTACCATAGGCTCAGTTCAGGAAGCAAAGCCTCATCCGGATATGCTCGTCTATTCTGCATCGAAAGCTGCGCAGACTAATATGATGCAGTCGCTTTCATTGCAATTGGCTAAAGACGGTATAACGGTCAACAACGTTGCTCCCGGCGTGATATATACCGACAGAAATATTGAAGCGCTTTCAGATCCCGAATACGCAAAAAAAGTGACTGACAGTATCCCCGTAGGCTTTTACGGAGCGCCCGGGGACTGCGCGGGAATCGTTTCCTTGCTTTGCTCCGATGAAGGAAGATATATCACCGGACAGAGTATATACGTGGACGGCGGAAAGAGCGTACAGTGATCGTAAGATCTTTATCCGTTTTTCAGACTCAGCGTACATATGTACCACCTCGCTTGAAAGAACGGTGCTTTTTGCTCTAAACTCGCCTGTCCCCCCGATAAAAAAAAGAGGCTAGCTCATTTTGCACAAGTCCGTAAAAAACGGACAATTGAAAAAAAGAGCCTCCTATGGTAGAATAAAGTTGCTACCATAGGAGGTTTTTGTTATGGCAAGAAAATACCAAAAAGTAAGTGAATTACTTCCAATTATTAAGGAATTAAGCGCACAGGGCAAAACCCAAGAACAAATAGCAAAGCAATTTGGACTGTCAAGTGCAAAAGTTGTATGGAATCTTCTGTACCGTGAAAAACAAAAGGAAATACAAGGAGTTCCAAGGTTTCGAGGTCGCAAACCTGCGAAAACATTGCAAGAATACAAATACGAGAACCAACGGTTAAAAATGGAAAATGAATTGTTACGGGATTTTCTCTCGCTCACAGAAAGGAAGTGAGAACTAGTGTAAAATATATGGTAATTTATCGCCACAAAGATAAATATTCCATTAGCGAAATGTGTCGGTTCTTTAAGGTATCCAGAAGCGGATACTATGACTATGTTAAGAGAATGGATAGACCTTCATCCGAAAACTACTTAGTTGAAAAAATTTGCGAATGTCAAGAACGCAGCCATAAAACTTACGGATATCGCAGGGTGCAAATATGGCTTGAAAGGCAAGGAATACATAAAGATCCCAAGACCGTGTTGCGTTTAATGCAAAAATACAATCTGCTTTCAGTGGTTCGGCGAAAGAAGTACCGCAATTACGGCGAGCGTTTGCACAAATATCCTAACCTATTAAACAGAGACTTTAGAGCTGAGCGTCCCAATCAAAAATGGGTAACGGATATTTCATACATCAAGACGGAAGAAGGTGTACTGTTTCTTTCGGTTATTCGTGATCTGTATGACAACAGTATTGTTGCGTACAAAACCGGAACTGAACAGAACGTTAACCTCGTTCTCTCTACAATCAGAGCAGCTAAGAAAAAGGAAAAGGTCACCGCAGAGTTACAGCTCCACAGTGACCAAGGCTTACAATATACGTCCCAAGCATATTTTAAGCTAACAAAATCTTATCATATTACGCCTTCAATGTCAAGACTCGGAAATCCGTATGACAATGCTTTGGCAGAAAATTTCTTCTCAATCCTTAAAACAGAGTGTATCTACCGAGCAAAGCTCCGCACTTATGAGGAGGCGCGCCTCCTCATAAGTGCATACATACAATTCTACAACAACGAACGGATTCAACTCAAAACAAAACTGACACCACTTGAAAAGCGATGCCAGTTCGTCTCTTAAAATTTAATATTTTCTACCAAGAGTCTCTTTTTTTGTGCTGTCTGTACATTTTGGAGCAGTTCA
>JAFQPR010000039.1 GCA_017411605.1 Clostridia bacterium
ACTCACCGCAGTATATCCAAACCCACATCGGTGTTGGATACAGAATGATGAGGGTAGAGTAAGGAGAAAAACAAATTCTAATTTGTCGTAATGATGATAAAGAGCGAGGGCTGGCGAAAACAATCGTCAGCCCTCAAAATTTGCATCGGAGGAAGCAAAGAAAAAGGATTTATAGCAATTGCAATAATTTGCGTTTATTTCTTCTAACACGGTTAATATGCCTTTCAAAATCTCCGCTGTTGATAAGTTCGGCAAGCACGTATTGCTCGAAAGTGGGAACTGTGCAGGAATAGAAACCGAGCTTGTTCTCAAATTCATTTACAAGAGTTACAGGCAAAACCATATAAGCTACACGAAGTGCCGGAGAGATTGTTTTTGAGAAGGTGTTCATATAGATGACGTTGTTATATTCCGAAAGTGAGAATAAGGTCTCCTCGGCTTTCGTAGAAACCGAGAACTCGGATTCGAAATCGTCTTCAATGATATATCTATTCTTTTGACTCGACCAACGTATATATTCGTGCCGTTTGTTTGCGGATGCAGTTATACCTGTAGGAAAGCTTCTGTATGGAGTTGTGTGGATCACACTTGCTTTAGTCATTGACAGTGCCGTACTGTCGATTCCGTCGTGCGTTAAGGGAAGCAGCTCATACGTTACCTCTGCCGCACGATATATCTGTTCAATTTTCTTATATGACGGTGATTCGATTCCGTATACGTGCTTTCTTCCAAGCATTGCGATAATGAGTCCATATAAGTATTCCGCGCCCGAACCGATAATGATTTGGTTGCTTTCCACGCTCATACCTCTGTTGCGTGTGAGATAATTTTTGATTGCTTCACGAAGCTCGGTACAGCCTGCATTAGGCGATCTTTCACGGAGTACATCAGCATAATCAGAAAGCACCTTCCGCATTGTTTTTCCAAGAACAGAAAAAGGAAATTCGGGATATGTATGATAGTTTTGTGATGCAATGATATGCATAGTGTGTGTTTCGGCAGATGCGGCAAAGCCGTCCGATTTTCGAAAAATCACAATGAATCCGCTTCGCTCTTTGGATTCTATATATCCCTCATCACAGAGCAAAGCGTAGGCGTGATCAACAGTAACTGTACTGACCGAAAGCTCGTCGCCAAGCAAACGTATAGACGGCAGCTTTGTGCCGAAAGGATATAATCCGTCTATAATATCTTGCCGTATCTGTTTGTAAATCTGTAGATAAACGGGGCGGTTATTTTTATCAACGATGTATTTCATCTGTATATATAAAATTCTCCTATTCTGACTATTTTTATATCGACAAAAATATTATATAATAAAATCAGCAAAATTACAAGGAGAAAATGAAAATGGCTTATAAAAAAATTCTCACGATTCAAGACATATCCTGCGTTGGTCAGTGCTCTCTGACGGTTGCACTCCCCATACTATCCGCTTGCGGACTCGAAACCTGTATTCTTCCGTCTGCCGTGCTTTCCACGCATACGGCAGGATTCAGCGGATTTACCTTCCGTGATCTTACCGATGATATGCCCGAAATTCAAGCACATTGGCAGAAGGAAAACATCAAGTTCAAGGCGATCTATACCGGCTATCTCGGTAGCGTGAAGCAGGTTGGATACGTTCAGAATATTCTCGACACAATGGGAACAGACGATTGCGTTCGCATTGTCGATCCTGCGATGGCTGACAACGGCAAGCTGTATTCTATCTTTAACGATGAATACGTGGAGGCGATGCGCGGCCTTTGCAGGTCGGCCGATATCCTTATTCCAAATATAACAGAGGCGTGCTTCCTTGCCGATGTGGAATACTGCGAATCTTACGATGAGAGCTATATTGATGAGCTTCTTGCCAAGCTCGCAATGCTCGGCGCAAAGACCATCGTGTTGACAGGCGTAGGATACGCTCCCGAAAAGACAGGCGTTATCGTCTATGAAAATGGCACTATCCGCTATTATGAGCATGATAAGGTATCAAAGGGCTGTCACGGCACGGGGGATATCTACGCTTCGGCATTCACGGGTGCATTGATGAATGATAAGGGGATTTTCGATGCGGCAAAGATTGCAGCCGACTATACCGTAAAGTGTATCATCAATACGCAGGGTGATGACGATCACTGGTACGGAGCAAAGTTTGAAACGGCTTTACGTGACTTGATGGATATGCTGGTGTAATATCTGATAAAACAGATCTTAAAAATTCATAAAATAAACTTGTTTTTCTTTTGAAAAAGGTGTATACAAACACGGTGTAAGCAATGAGGTCATATCAGGACAGACAGCAAAAGTGTTCATCACCGAAGTAAAACTGCTATTAATCAAGGATTACAAAAATCTCCATAAGTGGTCAAACATGTTGTCAAAGGCGAAAAACGGGCTCGTTCAACCCTCAAAGCAGGGAAGAACAAGCCCATTCTTTGTATTGCGAAAACGCGAGATTGCAAGAGGTTTCGCGAGAAATAAATAAGGATAAAAGGGATTCGGTAGGTAATCTCGAATCCTTTGCAAAAGTGAGCGATTTTTAGCGATAACGAAAATAGAGTCTGCGAATCAAGAAAAACGATGTCTTTGTATAAACTAAATCAAAAATCAAAAGGAGTACGAGTGGCGGTCGTACTCCTTTTTGCAAGCCTCGTCAAACTGAGATAGAACAAAAATCTAAAAACAAAAGAAAAAGCAGGGCAGAATTTATTTTTGAATAGCAGATTTTTTACGATAATCGGATGGACTGATACCGTTCTTTGCGGTAAACATTTTTGAAAAGTGCGACGAATCGTAAAAGCCGCATTTGTATGATATTTCAGAAATCGAAAAGGCTGTGTTTAGCAGCATATACTCGGCAGCTTCGATCCGTTGGCGTGTAATATATTCCAATGGCGGAACACCGCATATTTCCTTAAATCGTTTGATGAATAAACTGCGTGAGAGCTGTGCAACCTTTGAAAGCTCGGCAATCGTAAGCTTTTCGCAATAGCGCTCGTGTATCATCGAAATCGCGTGCATAAAAGATTCATCCGGATTATGCTCGGTGTTACACTGCTTTTTTGAATTTTCGGTGTAGATTTTGCATAAAAGAGTTATTATTAAAAGACCGTAGCTGCTTCGTATCAGAGCGTCGTAGGCATCATATTTGGTATTGTATTTCAAGGATTCGTGCAGCTTTTCGTTTATCAGTAAGAATTGCTTGTCGTTAAGGTGTATATGTAACGGTGATTTTGCGGTTGCACGCATAAGAGGCTCGGCTGTAAACAGAACAAAAAACGACGGTATCATTTGCAGCTCGGTAATATTCTTTTTAATAAATTCATCACTGACAAGAATATGGAAAACATCAAAACCTTCACCGCCAAGGTATCCGTGTCTTACCATAGGAGGTACTATGAATACGTCACCGACGTTAGCCTCAATTCTGCGGTTTTCAATGAAATGCTCACCTTTGCCTCGGGTTACTATATTGATTTCAAAAAATTCCTGCATATGCATACCTATCTCGTAATTATCCATTACAAACATACGTATGTGTTCAAGCTTTGTCCTGAACATATAACTACTCTTATAGTAGTAAACTTTATTATTTTGAAGTGAAGCCATATCTCCTCCTTGTAAACGATTTTACATTTACAAATGTATCTTTATACATGGATTTTATCATATTCTTGTGCTAAAATCAAGTTGTAAGCGTATATTAATGTAAAAAAATTTTCGTTGGTACGCTATTAACTGAAAGTGAAGAAAGGAAAAAAACAAATGAAAAAGAAAATTCTCAGTTTGTTTTGCGTTGCTGTTCTTATTTTCACCTCGTTTGCATGGGTAATCCCGTCCTATGCAGCTGAGGGGAATGAAAACAACGATGTTACGGAGAGTAAAGCAGCGCTTGTAGAAGACGTTTATGCTTACGTTACGGACGGCGGTGAGCTTCAGGTAAGAGTGAGCGCAAATGAAAACGCTATGAAATACCGTCTTTACGAGAAGGCGGAAGCAGCCGATGGGTATACTATGATATACGAGAGCGGTTTCCCGATCCTTTATACCGAAAAGTATGCCGCAGAATCAAAATATGCGGTTTCTGTCGTGTCATACTACGACGGTGTCGAGTCGCAGCTTTCGGAAATTTCTAAATTTACTGCAACGCCGATAGGTTACGCCGGAGAAAACATTCTGGCAGGTAAGACGGTAACGGGCGCATCCGATGCTCCTCAGTACGACGGTACCTTTACATATGCTAAGCTTACCGACGGAAAGCTTGGAAGTTCAAGATTTTCCTCAAAAGAAAACGGAAAAATGGATGCTACAATCGATCTTAACGGCACATATATGCTCTCAGAGCTCAGGCTTTTCCTGTTCAATGGAGGAGTTGTCAGTGAAATAGGCACTAATTTCACAGTTGAGCTCTATACAGAAAGCGGTTGGGTAGCTATCGTTCAAAACGTCAGCAATATGGACCTTAACAAAAACTATCGCAAAACGCTCGGAAGAGGTGCGGATGGCGTAATATTATCCTTTGATTTGCAAGGCTACTCTGCCAGCAAAATCAGAATTGCAGCCGAAACCAACAGTGAAGAAGGAGTAAAATGGATAACCTTCACCGAGGCAGAGGCATCGGGTATATTAATTCAGCAAACCAATATTCTTAAAGGAAAGCACGTCGAGTCGGATAAGGGAGTGGCAGGCGCGAATTATGGCTACGATAAGCTTACCGACGGTATTTTCACCGATAATACGGGAAGATACTCGTCCTCGCAAGGCGTTGGAATGGATGCTACCATCGACCTTGGTGCAAATTATAGGATATCCGAGCTTCGTCTTTATACGTACCTTAAGAACGACGGTGTAATTAACCTCGGTGATAGCTTTAACATTGAGGTGTATTCAAACGGAGTCTGGGAAAAGGTGTTTGAAAACAATATCGGCAATGCCGATTTGCCGACGTTTTATAAAACGGTCGGAACATTTACCGTTTTATCCTTTGATATAAATCGTGAGGCAAGCGGGATCAGGTTCTATTCCAATGCCTATTCAGGCAAATGGGTAAGCTTCTATGAGGCAGAAGCGTTCGGCGAGCTTGTCGGCGGTTATACTTACGACAGCATTGAAAACGGAAGCTTTAACGCATCGATTGAGTCTCCAAATGAGCCGAAGTCCAATATTCTTTTCGGCAAGACCTTTGCCGGTGACAGTGCCGATGCTTATAACACCAACTTCGACTATAAAGAGCTGACAGACGGTATTATATATACCTCAAACGATTCAAACAGATATTCTTCCAAAACTAACGGTAAGTCCCAAGCTTACGTGGAGCTCGGAAATGTATATGAGCTTACCGAATTGAGATTCTACTATTATAAAGCAAATCCTGCATTTGTAGGCAGCTCCTTGACGATAAAGCTATACCTCGGGGAAGAGGAGACTGTGGTTTATAACTACACAACCAATGCAGATATTGTTAAGCACGATCCAACCCAAAGCGGATGCTTGCGCTTTGATCTTACGGGATATAAGGCTGAAAAAATTGAGTTTATCATCCCGACTGTAGTTAGCGGACAAACTGCCTCGTTCTATGAAATAGAATGCTCGGGTACGACAGAGTCGCTTGAAGCGCCTGAGGTGAATTATTCCGCAGAAAATGTATTTGACGGAAATGACGAAACATATACCTCGATTGTCAATGGAAGTAAATATACTTTGAACGTAGATTTTCCCGTTTCAAAGGGAGTGCTTCGCACGTTGACCGTAAAAGAGCTTATCGATGGCGCAAATCTCGTCAGCGGTGCCCTTTCAACCGCCTCAGACGATACGAAAATAGAGGTATACTGCGGCGGTGCGTGGCTTACGATATATGATAACGTGGCTCTTTCGGCAGACGGAGTTACGGAGTTCAACTTCTATGCGGTAGAATGCTCAAAGCTTCGCATAACCTTCTCAAATACACGTCTTTTTGATAATGAAGAGGCATACAGAGCCGCAAAGATCTCGGGTATAGAGCTTGATATGTCGAGATTCCCGGCAGACGTCAAGAGTTTGGCGGTGGCTCTTGAAAAATTCCCCACAGTTGATATGAGCAACGATTTGAATGACAGATATAATAGCTTGTTTGATAGCAACGTATACAAAAAATTCAAGCAGTATGCTCTGGATTTGAATGCTGACGAAGCCAAAATTGAGGAATATAGCTCAGAAGTAGAGAGTTACCTCGGTTCGATTCAATCAATAAGCTTTGTTCCCAAAACAAGCATTACGCTCAGCAATGAACTTATCTTCAACATCTACGTTCCGGTGAACAATGCGCTTAAGAGCTTTACAATCGATGGCGAAGCCTTGAATACCGATGAAGTGGTCAGTATAGACGGAAACGACTATTATCGCGCTAAGGTTGAGCTTCCATCAAGCGAGGCTGCAAGAAACATCCGACTTGTTGCTATAATTACCGCCAACGGTAAGGATTATAAGGGAAGTTGGACTGTTAACATCCCTAAGTATGCAGAAAAAATAATCGAAGAGGGCACGGAAACGGAAGTGCAGCTTGTGCGTGACGTTCTCTCATACATAAGAGCTGCGTATGCTTATTTTGATAAGACCGATGATGCTGCTATGGCAAAAATCGAAACGCTTCTTGGGGAAGGCTATGACGAAAATAACAAGCCTGCCTTTAATGGTAGCGCAGAAGAACCGACAGTTGGACTCAAAGGGGTAACCTTTGTACTTGATGCTGTTCCGGCTATAAAATTCTATATTTCCGAATCTGCTGAAAAATATGAGTTCTACTCAAATGGAGAAAAGCTCAATGCTAACTTAGGTAGTGATGCAAAAGGTGAATATCTTGAAGTGGACGTTTATGCATACGCAATGAGTGAGACCATTACCTATACGATAGATGGAGATTTGGCGGGAAGCTATCATATCAACAGCTATTATACCTTTGTTACGACAGACGATAAGTATAAAAACGACAGTGAGCTTATAAATCTCGTTGAAAGGTTCGCAAGATATTGCGAGAGCGCAGCGAAATACAGAGACTCTGTTATCGGAAACTGATTTAAGGGAGGACAGTAAAAATGAAAAAATACGAAATTCCCCGAATTGATGTTGTTGAAGATTTGAAATGTGATATAATCACTACTTCATCAGGTACGGAAACAACTCCTAAGGATGAGAACGACGGTATCTGGGATTTGGATATCGGATGATTTTAAATAAGAGACCGGCCTATTAAGTTTGCTATTGGCTAAGAAAAAACGGATGCTCAATACCCCTCGGTAAAGAGCGTCCGCTTTTTCTTGTGCTAAGTTAAGGACACTTATGGAGATGAAAACACTCAACCACGTTACCCACCACGGCATAACAAAAAGAGCAGAAATCCTGCTCCAAACAACGAAATATAGGCAAAAAAAATATCGAGTGTCTGTTATGAACACTCGATATGGTCGGAATGACAGGATTTGAACCTGCGACATCTTGCTCCCAAAGCAAGCGCGCTACCAACTGCGCTACATCCCGATTATTAAGTTAAAGATTTGAACCTGCGACATCTTGGGCTACGCCCCCTGACCACTTCCGAGTCGCACTCCGTCGCGAGGCGATGCTCGCTTGGATTGCTCGCGTACGTGGGACTTCGCTTCGTAAAAACAACACTTAGTTGTTTTTAGTCGCTCACCCAAAGCAAGCGCGCTACCAACTGCGCTACATCCCGATTATTAAGTTAAAGATTTGAAGCTGCGACATCTTGGGCTACGCCCCCTGACCACTTCCGAGTCGCACTCCGTCGCGAGGCGATGCTCACTCGGATTGCTCGCGTACGTGGGACTTCGCTTCGTAAAAAACAACACTCAGTTGTTTTTAGTCGCTCACCCAAAGCAAGCGCGCTACCAACTGCGCTACATCCCGAAGTGATGTTTATTGAAACACTGTTAATTATTATATCAAAATAAAAATGAAAAGTCAACATTAATTCGGAGAATATTTTAATAATAATGAATTAAAGTTTTGTTTTCAGCTGTTTTGTGCGTTTATTTAAATATCTCCATTGACAGATTGAGATAAAAATGATAAAATTTAAAGCGTAAAGCTTATCAAAATGCAGGGAGCAAATATGGATAAAAGAAAAATATTCATTTCAGCGCACCCGACGGACAGATATCTGTATCTTGAGCCTACGGTTAATGCCATTAATGCAATTGACGGTTGCTTTGCTATATATAATCCCGTTCCTAATGATAAGGGACCGACTATACCCGACGATGTTGATACTTTCGTTATAATAGCCTCAATAAAGTATTTTGTTTGGGCAAACAGCGGGTATATTTCCGAGTTTTTTGCTGCTGTGCGTAACGGAGTTAAGGTGATACCTCTGCTTGTGGAATCGGGGCAGAACGTTATCGACCTCGTTAATATGCGATGCGGAAAGGTTCAGTATATAGATGCAAATGAAGATCTTGGTTTTGCGCTTGATACCCTGAGAGCGCACCTGATTGCAAAAGAGCGTATCGTTGACGAGCGCCTACCGTCTGTTTTTATCTCATACAGAAGGGCGGATAGAAGCTTACTCCATGAGCTTGTCAATACTGTGGAGTCGGCATCGGATTATAAAAACGTAAACGTATGGTACGATGAGGTAATTTCACCCGGAGAGAATTACAGTAAGTCAATATTAAAGCAATTAAATAATTGCAACCTTTTTATACTGCTCGTAACCCCTAATATACTTGAGGATAAAAATTACGTTTGGCGCGTAGAGTATAAAACCGCAAAAAAGTTAAGAAAACGTATCTTTGCCGTGGAGGCGGAAAAAACGGATAGAAAAAAGCTTTTCGAGATGTATGGCAACTTGGGTCATATCGTAGATATTAAGCAAAAAGGCGCGATAGAATCGGTTATTTCCGAAATCTCCGCTTTGCATAGACCGGAACCCGAGGTATAAATTTATAAAAAAGATGCACAGAAATTAAAACTGCGCATCTTTTTTTAGGGTTTATTTATCTAAATCCGTAATTGATTTAATTATGTTTATCAACAATTTAATTTATATATTGATAAACATATTTTATATTAGGTTCTTTGAATTCCGTTTATCAATTTGCATTCGTCATCTTTTGCATTTTTTATAATACAATCGGCGTTTTTGACAGAGAGTATTTTCGTGATGGCGTGCTGATGCTTATGAACGTTTTCAAATCTGTCGTCAGGTTCGTTAGAGAAAACGTAAACGGGTACGTTCTTGTCGCAGGAAAAACCGTCGATATGCACTTCAATAGGAAGATAAAGCTCATATCCAAAGTCCCAATTATAGAATAACTCTCCCGTACCAACATAAACCATGCTTATGAGCTTTAGCTCGTTAATATCGGGGATATCAGGATATTTATGTCCCATCACGGTATTGTATGCTGCCATACCTGCATGGCGGCAATTTTTCATAAAGATTCTTCCTTCAAAAGATGAGCCGTAGTCTCCGCGAAGGCTAAAAAAGTCAGATGTCGTAAGCTTTGTAACGTTTTCGAGGTAAAGATCTCCGCCTCCCGTAAGGTTGATAGCAAATCCAAAGGTGCAATCCTTGAGAACTCCGCCCCAAAATCCTTGGTGAGCGTCAAAACGGTTCATTTCACATCCTTCAAGATAGAAGTTTTTGCAGTAGTTGCTTGCCATAATACCCCAATAACGTTTGTCTCCAAGACCTGTTGCGCATTCTTGCTTAAGATTTATAAGAGAAACCTTATTGCTGTAATGGAAGTACATATCGTAGCTTCCCATAGGAACGGGATTTGGCACCTTCCATCCCGTAGAAATCGTTGCGGGTTTATCTTCGTAATATGTGGTGTGGGAGGTAAGACGGCAGTCCTTTATTGTAAGCCTGTTTGCAAGCATACCAACAATAAAACCCTGATAAGGATAGCTTTCATTTCTTTCTCCGAATCTTGATGTCAGCTCGTCCATACCGGAGTCTGTAATAATGGGAGGCTCATCAAGCATCTTGTGTGTCATATTCTCAAAGGTAACGTCTGCACGCTCAACTCGGAATCCGCGTTGATAGCTTCTGTAAACGTTTTTGAAATCGGTTTCTTTAACGGACCTGCAGCAGATAGAAGCGAAGTTACCGTTTTTTATAGTAATAAGAGGCTCTTTTTCGGGGAATATCTCAAGCTTTGTGAGTTTTTCGTATCCAAAAGCGGGTAGCGTGCCGGGATCAATAGTTCCGTCTTTATATACGATCATTACATCTTGGCGAGTTGTTCCGTTATTCTGATTAGAGCCGAAGCGAATAAAGTCTTTATGATTTGCATTTGACACGCGAACATAGCTGTCTTCCTTGAGAAGAGGCGCTAACCATGGAAGAGAAGTCGCATGCTTTTCTATTTTTACGTTTTCACCGATCTTTTCGATAAGCGCTTCGCCCTCGTAAACTGTGATATCTTTTCTTTTGATCAGGAAGAGGGGAATATTTCTGAATTCAAAAGCATTTTCAGCGTTATCGTTAACTATAAAATTTGCACCGTTAAAATCAACGTCATAATCAACGGGGATGCTTCTTACGAATTTATCCGCTATATAGTATGTAGCGTCGCTTTTTGCCTTAACTGAAAGCGCGTTTGCATTAGCATAGATATGCGCTTTTTCTATTGCTTCAAAGTCATCGGCCTTACCGTCACCGATAGCACCGAATTCTTCATAAGTAACGTATTTCTTTTCCATTTTGTTTCTCCTTAATAACGGTAGCTGTTATATAAATGGACGTCTTTCGAGAACGAGCTTCAAGGGTTTTTCCGTAATTATTTTGCCGGGAAGCGCCTGCTGAAGCTCTGCAAGCGCGCAAACGCAGCCGAAGAGCATATGCAGATCGTTAAAGCCGTCGTGCGTTTTATAATCTATGGATAAAAGATAGTTAACGTACTTTTCGGCAAAGTTCTCAATAAGTGCGATAACCTCATCGTGCTTATACGTAGTCTGTCTGGCTGCCCTGTTTATACAGTATACCCAGTCAACCTCAATAAAGTTTATTCCTTTTCCGAAGTGTGTGGGAAGTCCGTTATTTTTATACATTTCTATGCAGCAGTCAATAACTCTTTCGGGATATCTGAGCGGCATCTTTGCGTATTCGTGGTTAAACATATAGTGAAATCCGCCCGCCATGAACGCAAAAGTCGCATCAGGACTGTTCATTCCGTTGGGGTGCGAAACGTTTGCAACGGGAGCCATGTCGGCATATCCCGGCTTCCAGAATCCGGTTTTCGGGTCTGCATTTTCCCAGAACCATTCAA
Organism: Clostridia bacterium; assembly: GCA_017411605.1. Lineage (GTDB taxonomy): Bacteria > Bacillota > Clostridia > Oscillospirales > CAG-272 > UBA1740. The sequence goes on from JAFQPR010000039.1 coordinate 11,256, forward strand.
AGTAATTTTTCTGGAAATCCTCGGTTATCTCATCAGAGTTGACGAGCGCGGCATAAATACCCGCACCTTTGTGCGACTGGGGCCATGGATTATTCCAATCTACATCTTCCTCGAGAAATTTATATAGAGCGTCGCGTCTCATATACCCGTGGAGCCCCTTTATCGGATAAAGCGGCTTTACGTCAAAGAGTTGAAGCGCTGCCGTACAATGAGCGGTAGTATGTATCGTATGGTGGGTCGCCTCAACGAACATTCCCGTATCCTTGTTCTGAAGAGAGAGAAGAGCATTGATTCTTGCTTTTCTCGTTTCTTCGTCGCAGTAAAAATCGTTTATCGTATAAAGAATATTCATGGCGTCTGCACAGCCGTATTCGTTAATTCCTAGCTCGCGTGAGTTCTTCGCATCCTGCCAGAGCCAGCGGCAGTAAGCTCCGCGCTCGGAGAGCTCATGGCTCTCCACCGTTTCCTTCATAGCCTTGATTATTGGTCTGATATCAAGCTGCTTCATTAATATAACCTCGTTCTATTTTTCTGAAATCTTCATATCCGCAAAGCTTTTGGGAGAATATGAAATTACATAATTAAGTCCGTTATCCGTTTCGATTCCGGATAATGTAAGTGATTTTGGCACATTGTATGCAAAAGGTAACTCTGGATTTGCTCCCTTTGCATCCGAAAGGATAGTAAATGACATTTCCTCTTTGGAGTATTCTTTGTTGCAACGTATTTTGAGTCCGTCAACGGTAATGTTTTTTCCGTAATAGCAAGGGTAACCGAAATCGTGGTCACCTTCGTTGTTTTCGCCAATAATACGGATATTTTTTGCGGTAGTTTCCCATTCGCAGTTGCGTATAGTGATATTACCGTCAAAGTTGGAGCCGTAATCACAGCGTAAATACAAAAAGTTTGATGCAAAGCTCTTGACGAGAGTGTTTTCCATAAGGAATTCACCGTGACCTATAAGCTGTATATGCTGATGACCGAGCGTGCAGTTCTTAATTGTAGCGTTGGTAACACCCATATGAGCATCGAAGCGTGAAAAAGTACAGTTTTCGAGATAGAGATTTTTGCAGAAGTTTGAGGTGTAGATACCCCAATATCTTGTGTCAAGAATGTCTATCGTCTGTGTGATATTTATGCATCTCACGTCAATTGATGAGAAGAAGCTCAGATCATATGAGCCCATAGGCACCGGTTTGCCGGGGATTTTGCTTGCTGTCCAATAAATAAATCGCGGTGTCATTACGGCATCACGAATAGTGAGATCAACCGCATAATTTGCTCGTATAAATCCGTGATATGGAGCACCCTGTTCAAGCTCGCCTTCAACATAGTGTTCAAAATTGCATATAGTAACGTGAGCTCTCGAGACCTGGAAGCCTCTTTGAAGATATCTGTAATAGGATTCCTGGTGATTTGCGATAGTAGTAAAAATACCGCCCTTTATAGTGATTGGTTTATCGTCTGTGCATCTCATATCGGCACGCGTTACGGAGGGATAGTCGAAATCAATCGAAGGGTATATGTTTCCGTCTTTATCAACGCAGAAAACATCCGCTGTTGCTGTTCCGCTACTGCGATTCAAGCCTTTTCTTATATAAACTTTATGGTTATCATCAAAAACTCTTACGAAAACATTTCCGATATGAGAGAAAGCAATCTTTTTTTGTTCTTTTTTTATTGAATCAAGCTCGATTGGAACTGTAACGTAATCGGATTCTATAGAGAATACATAGCTTCCGTTTCTCTCGACGTTTCTGTCATCAATAACGATCTTTGACGTACCAAAATCAACGTCAGTCTTAATGATAGCAACCGCATCCTTTCCACCTATGTAATAGGTTGCGTCATCGCGCGCTTTTACGGGTGTACCCGTGCGGTTAGCTTCCTCGTGGCAGGCGATAATTGCAGCAAAATCGTCATTTTTTCCGTCACCTATCGCGCCAAACTCTTCGTAAGTTAAGTATTTTTTATTCATAATTCCTCCTGTATAACTTCAGCATATAGTGTATTATCTTAACAATTATCTCTAATATATACCTTTTTTACAGTTACCTAAATTATAGCCCAGTAAAAAAATAAAGTCAACCAAAAACCAACAAAAATATGCACAAAAATATTGACTTAAATATAGGCATTGTGCTATAATAAAATTAATAATAAAGCGAACTTTTTATTTTGAATTTAAAGGAGGCAATCAAATGCTTAAAATTCAGAATCTAACTAAAAAATACGGAGAAAAGTGTGCCGTAGACGATCTTACTCTTCATATTCAACCCGGAGAGATATATGGCTTTATTGGCCATAACGGAGCAGGTAAAACTACCACGCTTAAAGCCGCTGTCGGACTCATCGATTTCGATTCGGGCGAAATCCTCGTTGATGGAGAATCGGTGCGTATTAATCCCATGGAATGCAAACGAAAGATAGCATACATCCCCGATAATCCGGATCTGTATGATTTTCTCACGGGTATCAAATATCTTGATTTTGTTGCCGACGTATTCGGCGTCGGTGGTGAGAGAAACGAAAAAATAAGTGGCCTTGCAGACGTATTTGAACTTACTGCGGATCTTGCTTCCCCGATCAGCACATATTCTCATGGAATGAAGCAAAAACTTGCGATAATCTCGGCATTTCTTCACGATCCGAAGCTTATTATAATGGATGAGCCGTTTGTCGGACTTGATCCAAAGGCTTCTCATACTCTTAAGGAAATGATGAGAGAGCATTGCGACAGAGGCGGTGCGATATTCTTCTCAACTCACGTTCTTGACGTAGCAGAAAAGCTTTGCGATAAGGTTGCAATAATCAAAGAGGGGAAGCTTATCGTCAGCGGTAATATGGAAGACGTAAAGGGTGATACCTCACTCGAATCCGTGTTCCTTGAATTGGAGGATAACGATGGTTAAAAAGCTTCTTGGCATAAGACTCAGAGGCACCTTCGTATCAGCTCTTGGCGGTAAAGATAAAAAGGGAAATCCAAAGCCTGTATCCAAAGGAAGATTGCTTGGCATTGGACTGGTATATGCGTTTTTAGCTGTAATTTTCCTAGGACTTATCTTTACGTTTGCCGCTCCTTTGGCAATGATACTCGTGCCCCTCGGCGGAGATAATCTGTATTTTGGAATATTTATGCTCATATCCTTGAGCGTTGTATTCATCTTCAGCATATTTGAAACGAAAAATGAGCTTTATGAATGTAAGGACAACGAGCTTTTGCTTGCTATGCCGATACGCCCCCGTGATATAGTAATAAGCAGAATTTGCACGGTGCTTATATATAACTATATTGAAGAACTGATATTTATGCTTCCGATAATTATTTGTTATGCTATTTTTGGCGGCAGTATTGTCGGAATACTCGGTGCAATTTACGTATTTCTTACGCTTCCTCTTATAGCAACTTCGCTTTCTGCAGGGGTTGGATATGCGGTTCATCTTATATCGCATAAGCTTGCAAGATTCAAAAATCTTATGGTAATGATTCTTTCTCTCGGTTTCCTTGTGATTTATTTCGTTGGATATACCGCTCTTATGGAGAATATGGAGAAATTCCTTGAGAATCTTGAAACTAATTTTGAAAGCATCGCGGAAAATTATTCCTTCGTTGCTCATATTGGTTCGGTAGCAACCCTGAAGCCCGTTCCGGTGCTTTTATATACGTTAATCTTTGCGCTTATCACGTTAACTACGGTTTACGTTATATCCAAAAAGTATATCGGTCTTATGACCGCAACGGTTAAGACTCAGAAAAAGACATACGTGGCAAAGGAGCTTAAGGGGAAGAGCCAGCTTGTCGCTTTGACAAAAAAGGAATTTTCTAAATTCTTCTCATCTCCGACTTATATGCTCAACGGAGGTCTCGGTTTTATATTCCAAATAGCTGCAGCGATATTCATTGCGGTTTTAGGCCCGGGCTTATTCGAGCTTGACGCTTCGATGCTTGCCGAAATGGGTGTAACTGCGGATGAGGTTATGCGAATGGCAATACCACTCTTCGTTTCAATACTCGTTTTTGCTGAATCCATGGTAATGATGTCTGTATCGGCGGTGTCGCTTGAGGGTAAAAACCTTTGGATATTGAAGAGTATGCCTATCTTTGGAAAAACCGTTCTTTTAGCGAAGGCAATGCCTCAGATAATACTTTCGGTAGTTTTTTCTTTCATTTCGGGACTTATTGTCGCGATAGGAATCGGAGCAGGATTTGTTGAAAGCTTGCTTATTATTTTGATACCGGCGGCTTTTGGAGTTTTTGCTGCGCTTTCGGGCATAATAATAAACGTGCTGCTTCCTAAGCTTGATTTTGTAAATGAGGTACAGGTTGTTAAGCAATCCTCGGCTGCGTTTATATCAATGCTTGTCAATATGCTGATAGGTATTGTAATGATAATTTCCTCGGTAATTGCTATGGCTATTCCTTTTACTTCATTATTACTGTTTTTGATATTCATTGTTATTGTGGGAATATCTGTCGGTCTTTATTTTATAATAGCAGGACCGATAGCAAAGAGGTTTTCGACTTTTTGATAATAAGACGTAACTAACACAAAAGAAAGTCGATTGTTATGAAAAAAAACAAAAAAATACGCAAAAAGCCGTTTGTTCCGCTTTTTGCTAAGATATTATTGTCTATTGCGTTCATTTCGTTTGCTATACTGTTCATAGCTGCGAGAAATGAGGCATTTGCCGAGTGGATGACTTCTAACGTAGGTTTTTACGTAAGACGAGCCTTTGCATTCTTATCAACCCCGATACCGTTTTCGCTCGGTGAGATGCTTGTTGTTTTAGCGCCTATTATTATAATTCTTATAATCGTTCTCGCCGCAAAAAGAAAAGGTGCACGTGCAAAAATAAGATTTCTCTCGGGACTTTTAGCGATACTCTCTCTTTTTTATTCTTCGTACGTTTTTACGCTGGGCGTTGGATATCAGCGTACGGGTGTTGCATCTCGTCTCGATATTCCTTCGGTAGAAATCAACAAGGATTCGCTTTCAAATACACTTGTGATTTTAAAGGAAGAATGCGAGAAGCTTCTTGATGACGTTAAGTTTTCCGAATCGGGTTCCTCTGTTTCGGATATGAGCTTTGATGAAATCGGCGATGATATTCTTGCAGGATACGAGAGACTTGAGCGTGACTACCCTGAGTTGAATATCAAAACCTTTGATTCAAAAGCAAAGCAGGTGTATTTAAGCAAGGTTATGACTTCGTTTGAGATTTCAGGCGTATATACCTTCTTTACGGGGGAAGCGAACGTAAATGTTTACTATCCCGACTACGGTATGCCGTTTACAATGGCTCACGAGCTTGCGCACCAAAGAGGAATAGCGCGAGAGGACGAAGCAAATTTTATAGCTTTCCTGGCTTGTATTCGTGCAGAAAGCGTATATATAAGATACAGCGCTTATATGAATATGTTTGAGTACGTGGCATCTGCTCTATCAAAAACCGATAAAAATGCATTTAAAGAGATATATGCAGGTGCCGATCCTCGAATTAAGGGGGAAATATCAGCATTCAATAAATTTTACGACGAGCATAAAAACGAGCTTATGTCAAAAATTTCTGATTTTATGAATGATAACTATTTAAAAGCCAGCGGGACCGAGGGAATTATAAGTTACGGTCTTGTAGTAAAACTTTGCGTGGCTTATTATTCCGATATTGCTTCAAAGTAACTCATAGACTTATTTCAGAATAAAATGTAGTATCTTAAAGCGGAGCTGCATTTTATGAGTTATTTTAAAGTTTTTGGCGGAAAAAGACTTTGCGGAGAAATAGAGCCGAGCGGTTCAAAAAACGCGTCATTGCCTATAATCTTTGCGAGCCTTGCAACCTGCGGAATATCTGAGCTTAAGAACGTTCCCGATATCGGTGACGTAAGAGTTGCGATTAAGATAATTGAGTCGTTTGGCGCTAAAGTCAAAAGAGCGGGGAATACACTCTGTATCGATACAAGAAACGTATTTTACACAATGCCGGATAAGGCGCTGACGTCAAGTATCAGAGCATCTTCTTATCTTATCGGCAGCTGTGTTGCTAGATTTGGCGTCTTCCATCTGTCGGAATTCGGCGGATGTAATTTCTGTAACAGGCCAATTGATATGCATTTATTTGCCGCTGCTTCATTGGGAGCAGAAATAAGCTCGTGCGAGATTTCCGCAATCAGGCTTGCCGGTGCAAAAATATACTTTGATAAGCCTTCGGTCGGCGCAACTATAAATGCATTGATAATGGCACTTTCCGCATGCGGCGAAAGCGAGATCTTTGGAGCTGCAAAAGAACCGCATGTCAAAGCTCTTGTTGACTATCTTATTTCTGCCGGGGCTGATATAGAAGAAATACCATTTGGGTATAAGATACGCAAATCGGAACTTCACGGCGGTACACTGGAAGTCCTTCCCGATATGATAGAGGCGGGTACTTATATGCTACTCGCTCCGATGACGGAAGGGCGTATAACCGTACGAAATGCTGCAAAGCTTGAGCTTGATAGCTTTTTTGAGACTATTACCGACGCCGGCATTGGTATCAGTATTCACGGTGAAGATGTTACCGTTTATGGTGAACCTCAAAGACCGTTTTTAGTAACAACTGCTCCTCATCCCGGTTATCCAACCGATCTTCAACCGCAAACAGCTCCGCTTATGTCAAAGTATTTTGGCGGAATTATAAACGAAAACGTATGGCAAAGCAGGTTTTCTTACCTAGACTCTCTCGGAGCATTCGGTGTCAGATACAAAACAATGTCGAGCCGTGCCGAGGTATACCATTCAAAGCTTTATCCTGCGGAAACTTTCGCTCCCGATCTTCGCGGCGGCGCTGCCGCAGTGATGTGCGCCCTGACTGCACGAGGCGAAAGTACAATAAAAAATGCCGAGATAATACTGAGAGGTTACTCTGATTTTGAGAGTAAGCTCAGACGGCTCGGCGCAAATGTTTTATATAAGGAATAAAAAAATGAAAAGAATAATCACAATTCAGGATATATCATGCGTAGGAAAATGCTCGCTTACCGTTGCATTACCTATAATAAGCGCTGCGGGCGTTGAGTGTGGAGTAATTCCCACTGCTGTTCTTTCAACGCACACGGCATTTCCCGAGTTTACATTTTGTGACTTGACGGATGAAATAGAACCTATCGCTGAAAAGTTTTCAAAGCTTAATATAGACTTTGACGCTATTTACACGGGATATCTCGGATCGGCGCGTCAGCTCGCTTTGGTCGAAAAATTCTTTGACGATTTCAAAAAAGAAAAAACCGTAATAGTGATCGATCCTGTTATGGCAGATAACGGTAAGCTTTACCACGGATTCACCGAGGAGTTTGCAGAATCTATGGCAAAGCTTTGCGGAAAGGCTGATCTTATTATTCCCAATCTCACCGAAGCTTCTTTTATGCTCGGTATAGAATACAATCCCGACTATAATGAGGATTACGTAAGATACGTTTTGAAAAAACTTACGGGACTCGGATGCAAAAGAGCGGCTCTGACGGGTATCATCCTCAAAGACGGTGAGATAGGTGTGTACTATTATGACAGTGTCAGTGATACATATTATTCCTATTTTAACGAGCTTTTACCCGTAAGCTATCACGGAACCGGGGATATCTTTGCCTCTGCTACTCTCGGCGCTCTTATGAGAGGACTTTCTTATGAGGATTCGCTTTCTTTAGCAACCGATTATACGCTTGAATGTATGAAATATACTATGAGGGATGAGAACCGTCGCTTCTACGGTGTCAATTTTGAGGAAGCACTGCCGTTCTATATTTCAAGAATACCTAAGTTGATATAAGATAAGTACCGCAGGGGGATGGTGCGTGTTCTTAAGGACAGTTTTTGAGTTCAACAGAATATATATCTACCGATAGAAAAAGGACGAAGAGTTGTAAAATCTCCTCGTCCGCTTTTCTTTGCAATCACTGCATCTGTGTCCACAGATGCTGATTTATCTGGCGATATATTTGCTGTCGCAAACGCGATATATTTTCGCTTGCGCTCAAATGCGATATAACCTCCCTTACGGTCGGTAGCGATATGATATAAATACCTCTCACGCCCGAGAGGGCATATCGCATCGAAGATATATCTCACGCGACACGCGTATATCGCAAATCCCGCGAGGGATTTATATCGCTGCGTAGTGTACTTAAGGGCACTACGCATATGCATCAGTTCCTTTTTCTGTGTGCATGCTTTGCGGGCTTTCTTTTTGCAATTAAAAACACAAATAGAGTTACAAGGATAAAGCAGAGCGAGCTCATAAGGCTTCCCGCTGTAATTTTACCGCACCATATTAGTGAAACTGTAAGAAATATAATCAGGTTAAAAAGGGAAGAGAATAACGGCAAGACGGTTTTCTCTCTTCCGAAAATCTTTGTATTAATAAATATTCCGATGGCACCCGCTATAACAAATGAAAGGATAAAAAGAAGTCCTTCGTGCGCTGTAGGGTCAGGGGTATTGTATGCGATAATTGCGATAACGAACGACATCGTAATAAACGATACTGCAAGTATCAGTACCCCGAAAATGACAGAAGCGACAGGTGATCGCAATTTACTTGTTTTGTGTCTTGTTTTCATAATAAAAAGCCTCCGATATGTCTTTTAATAAAGCATATTCGAAGGCTCTTTATTTTATTCAAATTAATTATTTTGCTTCTGTTTCTTCGGAAGCAACCTCTGCTGCAACCTCTTCGGTAGCGGGAGCTTCTGCAACATCTGCATTCTCTTCTGCCTTTGCTTTCTCTTCAGCGATAACCGCAGCCGCGATATCTGCAGCTTTAACGTCTACGCTTCTGATAGCACCTTTGAGGAAACGAATCTTGGTCTTATCTCTTGTTGTTTCAAGAACGAAGGTTTCTCCCTTGATTGAAACGACCTTACCGATAATACCGCCGATAGTAGTAACCTCGTCGCCTACGGCGAGAGCATCGCGCATTGCGCTATCCTTCTGCTCCTGCTTTTTCTGAGGACGGATCATAAAGAGCCAGAACACCAGAATAACAACAGCGAACATGATAAGCATACCCCAAGGGCTACCTTCTGTTGCAAGTAAAAAATTGAACATTGAACTTTACCTTTCAAAAAATTGATAACAATAATTATTATACAACGCAAATATTAAAAATTCAAGAACAAATGAATTTTTTTGAAATAAATGCGTTATTTAATTCTTTTTGCCTAAAAGCTTTTTGTTTTTTTCTGCCTCGTTAACGATTGCGCGGATAACCTTAGCAGGAGAAGCCCACCAATCGCGGCTCCATACTCTGATGATCGACCAACCTCTGGATTCAAGGAACTGAGGCTTGCAAACGTCACGCTCCATACATGATTCCGACGATGCGAAAGCATCTCTGTCAAGCTCAACGCCGACAAGATATCTGTCTGCATCGGAATCGTATACTGCAAGAGAAATTCTGCTGTTGCTGTTACCGAGGTTAACGTCAACCTTATAACCCATCTTTTCAAGTCTGTCCTTGATCTGCGTTTCAACGGATATAAGGTTTGCGTAGGTGGATGCTTGCTGCTCGGAAGGATCAATCTCGGCAAGAATAGCATTGACCTCTTCATTGTCACCCTTCGAAACAGCTCTTACATACGTAAGATATTTACGGAGAAGCTTGGGGCCGAGATTCTTTGCAGTATCTACCTTAAGCGCCTCGGGCTCAATACTTGTAACAACAATTATTTTGGATTTTGCTCTCGTTATAGCAACGTTAAGACGGTTTTCGCCGCCCTCTGCGGAAAGCGAACCGAAGTTTGTATAAATTCTGCCAAGCTCGTTTTCGGCATAACCGATAGAGAAGATTATAATATCGCGCTCATCACCCTGTACGTTTTCAAGGTTCTTGATGAAGATACTTGTATCCTCTCCGTTTTCTATACGGATTTTTTCCTTAAGAATATGAGAACGGAAATCGTGATCCTTTGAGCATTCTTTATCTATCATATCAGCAATGCAGGACTGCTGGTCAGCGTTGAAGGTAATGATACCGATGCTTTCGTTGTTCTTTCTTGTACCGAAAATGTTTTTAAGAATTTCAACAATCTTTTTAGCCTCGGCAACATTCTTTCTGTCTATCCACTTGCCGTTTACCTTGTGTCGCTCGATAGGACGTGATTTGTTATTCCTTGAAATGTTAGGCGCGATCTGAAGCGTCATACCGTAGAATGCATGGTTAGAGAAGTCGATAAGCTCCTGATTCTTACTACGGTAATGGTAAGTAAGGTTAGCGCTGTCATATCTTGCAACGGCAAGGTCGAGCAAGCTTTCAACCTCAAGAGCTGCCTGAACAGAGTAATCCTCCTGGTTTTCGGGATCTCCGCCAAGATATCTCTTCATAAAGGTGGTTGAAGGGCGAAGCTGCTTAGCATCTCCCGCAACGACTATGTTTTTACCTCTGTAGATAGAGGGAATAGTGCTCTCTATAAATACCTGCGATGCCTCGTCGAAGATAACGAGATCAAAGAGATTCTTAGTAAGTGGTAGGAGATTTGAAACGTTTTCGGGAGAAAGAAGCCAACAGGGGAAGAGCGTAAGAATGAACTCTCCGTAAACCTCCATACTCTTTCTTATAGGCCAATATTTCTGCTTTTTCGAGATCTGATAAAGATAGTCCTTATTATTAGGTGCGCTCTCGTAGAGCATATCGTAATCTCGGCTGGTCTTTCCTTCGCATATCTTGGTGGAAACTTCAAGCTGAGCCTGCTTATAACGAGAAATACGCGAGGTGATGTTCTGGAAGTCTACGATTTTTGAAAGCTCTTCTTTGCATTCATCCTCGTAACGCGCTGCCTCGTGATAAATACGTATTTCGAGAAGCTTAGATATGATCTCAACGTAGTTCTGATGGTTTTTGCATATACTGTACGCAAAGTCAAGAATTGCGCTCTTATTTTTATCAAGGCTCGCAAGAAGCTTTGATACGTCGCGAAGATCAATATAATTTGCAAGGGCATCGCATACGAATCTTATATAAGATGTGTTACCTCTGAGAATGTTATCTATTACAGCCAGATATCCGTCGGGAGTAAGTACTCTGTGCAAGCAGTCGTATTCTTTTGCGTATGTATCAATAGCAGCACGTGTTTCTTTGATTTTGAGCTTGATTTCCTCAGGCTTAGCTTCGGAGAACTTGCGTGCAAGTCTTACGACAGCATCGAGATTTTTATCGCTGTCAAGCTCATAATAATAAGCCAAAACTTGACGGTAGAAAGGATACTTAGCAGTATTGAAAAGACCCTTTTTTGATTTTTGTAATTCAACAAGTTCGCCCTTTACCTCGCAAAGCGTGTTGGTATCGATATTGGGAAGCATATAATCGATAACCGGATTTTTTTCTTTATCCTGAATAAAGTTGTAGTAAAGATCCTCGAGATTTTTTGCTTTGATATCCATAAGCGCTTCGCTGAGCTGCTTATAGTTAAGTGACATTATCTCGGGGCACTCAATGAGCTTTGTATAGATTCCGTAGTCTACGGAGTTTTTCTGAAGCATAGTCGATGAGCTGTACATTTCGGAAAGAGAAAGACCAAATGGACGTTTATCGTTGAGAACGTGATAAATTCTATCAAGCTTTGCGGTTTCCTCATCAATCTTATCCTGAAGCTCATTGTATGATGCCTGAAGCTTATCAATATCAACTAAGGCGGCAATCATATCCTTCTGGTGCGCGTCAAGACACTTATCATAGAAGGTTTTCTTTTCCTTAGTTTCATCTGTAATGTACATTGCTTTCTCATTAAGAGGACCAAGACGGTTATAAACAACGTCAAGAGCTGCCTTTTTTTGAGAAATAACAAGAACGCGCTTCTTTTTGCTGAGAGCATCGCTTATAACGTTAACGATAGTTTGCGATTTACCTGTACCGGGAGGTCCGTAAATAACCATATTACCGCACTCGTCAACACGTCTGACAACCTCCGACTGCGCGTAGTCGAGCATTTTTACAGTATAACTGTTAGCAGGTGTTTTGCGAGCTTGTTTTTTAGGCTTACTCTTCTTAGGCTTTCCAATACGCAAAAGCTCGGAAATCGCATCATTTGTCAAATGCTTCTTTTCAAGAGCACTGTAGTCATTAAATATCGAGTTTGAAAGAGAATATCTCGTAAGAACTGCGGCGTAACGAAGCGAGAGTGAGGGCTTTCCGTCAGGTTCCTTGAATCTGCCGTAGTTATATATATTCTTTGATTCGTACTCACTTCCGTCAAACTTGATGTGGAAGGATTCGAGGTATTTTACGATCGAGCTGATCGTGGGATAAGCCGAAAGATCGTCGAACTCTGTATCCATAAGGTCGACGTTGAGCTTTTTAGACTGAGCGTATGCAAAAATAAGAGCTCTGTTTATCTGAATCTTTTCACTTTCGTTAATAGATATCTCAACCGTGTTTTCGTCGGGTATTTCAATTTTAACGGGGAAGAGAAGAAGAGGAGCTTTGATAGTAGTCTTTGCAGGCCCTTGGTTTATGGTACCGAAAACGAATGGATAACCGATATAAAGCTCGCAGCGTCCGGTTTCCTTTTCTATTTCCTCTACATCTCGCTTGATTTCTTTTATCTTGGTGATCTCGGCTTCAAGTGCTTTGTTGCTCTCTTCTCGTCTGATTCTGTCATTTTTTTGAGAAGCCTTGATGAGATCATCGCCGGTGAGGGTTGATGTATCAAGCTTTCTTTTGTCAAGTTTACTTTGTATATCTAAATTTTCAAGAACGTCCTTCTTTTCCTTATTGCTGATAAGAGTAAGGGGGAATCTTCTTGTTGTCCAAAGAAATTCAATGAATTCGGCAACCTTGTCGCCACGGCCTTCGAGGATACGACCTATATCATAAGCGCCTTTTCGTCCAACGCTCTTAAGGTATAAGCATTTGTTGTTTCCGCCGATCTCAATCAAACGCTCTTTGTAATAGGTATATATACCCTTTCTCATTATTTTCCTCCAAAAAGATTATTTTAAATGTATAAAAAGCATATCACAATATATTATAGCACAACGGATATCAAAAAGTCAACGGCAAAAAAACAAAAAATGCAATAAAAATCTACACGGTATGCCACTAAATGAATAAAACTGAGTTTAGTTAATGGATATGTCGATAAAGTGTATGAAATGATTGTACAAAAGATACAAAATCAAGCTTCAATTTTTGCCATATTGACAAGTTGATTTTTTATTTTTTTAATGATATAATATAAATGAATAAAAAAATGCAAATATTTTTTAGGAGATAACTATGAAAAACTTTAAAAAAATCTTAATTGTGCTCCTTGCTCTTGCGATTACGTTTGCATGCTTTGCTGTTTTTGCATTCGCGGCTGACGATTCTGATTATCAGTCCGCTTATGAAGCAGCGTTGATTGAGCATAAAAAAGTGCTTGAGTACTATGAGGCAGGTTATTATTTAAATGCCGGTTTTGACGGAGCTACCGATCTTGAGTCTGCGTTCGCGGATGCATCGGATGAATTTTCCTTCGTTGCAGGCGGCGCGTTTGAATCGGAGCTTGATGCAGAAAGCGGTACGGCTCATATCTCATCCGTAAATAAAACTTACTTTGATTTCGTTCCCGAAACACCTTCTTCGTTCGGTATCAAAGCAAAAGTGAAGATTTCTGCAGGTTCATCCTTCGACCTTTTCCTTCATTCTTCCGAACGAGGAGAGATAGGTGACTACTTAAGACTCTTCTCAATTTCCGAAGGCAAGGTTATATATAAGCTTGATTGTAGCGGTTCGGTTCCGAAGTATGTGAGTGATAATGAAAGCGCAGTTCTTGCAGATACGTATTTTAACTTGGACTTCTTCCTTACCAAAAAAGCTACTAGTGATGTAATGAATCTTGTAATTACACCCGAAGGCGGAGAAGCCAAAGAATACGTTTTTGAATATGATAATACTTCGACCGATTTCCTGAACGGTAAATTTGATTTCAATTCTTTCTATATCGCAACCGAAGATGCTACAATTGATGCGCTTCAGGTATATAAGGGAAGTTTCATTCGTGATCTTGATAACACCAAGAATATTAAATTGATTGCTGATAGTATTCTCGAAATCAAGGCTGATTACGATAAGTATTATACTAAGGTAGATGGCAATGCATATGAGTTATTCGAAATCGTTGCTGCCCTTGTTGTTACATACGGTTACGATTGCACATCTCTTTCTGATGCTGATTTTGTGAAGAGTGTTAATGATTTTGCACAGATCGCTGTTAACGCAGTTGCTCCCGTATATGCAGCATCGTATGCTGACGGTGTTGCAAAAATAGATCCCGCATCTGCTTATTACGATAGACTTGAGCATCTTAATAGCATCGCGGTTTACAGTGCTTTCCTTGAGAGTCTTAAGTCCAGCGCCTTCAGCAATGTAGAAGGTCTTGACTATGACAAGATAGAAGAAGACGTAGCAAAGGTTGCTGCTGAGGAAGCAGCTCTTATGAAGGCAAAGGCTGATACAATTGAGGCTGTTGCTGCAGCAGTGCAGATTCCCGATGTTTATTTTGCAAATTACGCAGATTACAGAGCTGTATACGATATACTTTTAAATCATCCTATTTGCGCAAGCTATTATGATGATTCCTTAAGTGCTGAAACGGTTAATCTTGCAAGCAAGGTGGCAAACGTTGTTCTTGCCGAGTATCCCTTACTTGACGCGGCAGCAACTGCTTTTGTAACCAACGTACCGATCGCGAACAATTCAACTCTCGGATTTGCTGAAAGATATGCGGCATACGTTATTGCTAAAGAGAATAAATTTACCGATACAAGCTATAATGAATTCATTGAAGGTACAACGATAGAAGAGATTCTCGCAATATTCGATAGTGTTGATGCAGAGCTTAGCGTTATTATAGCTTATGCAGAGGAATTTCTCTCAAAGGTTGATGATGCTTCAAAGAGTCTCAGCTATTCAGTTAAGAATGTTCTTCTCGATGAGGCTGCGGCTTATATTGAAAACGTTGAGATCGGATATCCCGGAGTGCCCGAAGCTATAGAACTCTACAGTGCTCTCCGTAAGGATGTAAGCGAAAGAGTTGAAGCAACCAAGAGCTACATTCAGGCTGTTATCGACGTTCAGAATGCATCGACAGTTGCTGATAAGAAGGCTGCTATTGAAATAGCAAAAGGTCTTGCTACACTCGGTAGTGACGTATCTGTTGAGATTACGGGATTTGATATTACCGTAACCGAAGCGAATATCATCCTTTCGAATGAAGAGTCTGCTATTCTTCTTGCAGAATCCAAAATATTAAATTACATATCGGCAGTTGATGCACTTGCTGATATGACTGATCTTGCAGAAATTCGTCGCGGAATTGCGAATGCTACAGCGCTCAAGGCAAATGCTGATGCTTCCATAGCAGGTGTTCCGGAAGCTACTGCAAAGCTTGAGGCTGCTATCGCATCCTTCAATGCTAGGATGAATGCCGCGAACTCAGAGTTAAAGGAAGTCAGCAACGTAGCGCTTTCTGCTCTTGGCACAACTGTTCCTACTCAGAGATTCGGCGAAATTGTCGCAATTATCAAGAAGTTTTACGAATAATTAAGAATTGATTGGAGCAGCGCATGCTCTGAATAATAAGAGGTCGGCAAAGATTATTATGATTCTAGCCGATCTCTTTCTTTTTAAAACTTACATTTATTCAATATGTACAGAGGTAAATTATGATACCTGATTTTAACGAAGTATACAATAAATTGAATGAAAGCGAGCTTGTGGAAGTTCCTCCGTCGCGCAAGGAAATAATTTCAATAATTAAGGCTATACAGTCAAAACTGTTTCCGAATTATTTTACCGTTGACGAAACTGTTACACTCGAAGAAATATATCTTAAAATATCCCAACAGATAAAAGCCGCGGCATCATTTTCAAATGATGAGGAGCTTGATGCAGAATCTTTAGCTGAAGAGATAATAAGATCGTTGCCCGTTATCAAGGAAATGCTCAAAAAAGATATAATTGCACTATATGAAGGTGACCCTGCTGCGGTCTGTCCTGAGGAAATAATGCTTTCTTATCCCGGATTCTACGCGATATCCATATACCGTATCGCGCACGAGTTTTATATAAGGAAGATTCCGTTGCTTGCAAGACTTATGACAGAGTATGCCCATGAAAAGACGGGAATTGATATTCATGCGGGCGCAAAGATAGGCGAGTATTTCTTTATCGACCACGGTACCGGTATTGTCATAGGTGAAACGACTACGATAGGTAACAGAGTTAAGATATATCAAGGTGTAACGCTAGGAGCAAAGAGCTTTGAGCTTGATGAATACGGAAATCCCGTAAAAGGAATAAAGCGTCATCCCGATATAGGAAATAACGTTATAATTTATGCAAACGCAACTATTCTCGGCGGTAAAACAATAATAGGTGACGGTGCTGTTATAGGCGGTAACGTTTGGCTTACTCATTCTGTTGAGCCGGGGGCTGTTATTTACTATGATAAAAAACATTAAAGTATTAGACGGAGAAAGAAAATGATAATAGAAAAGAATTATTACCCCGGATGGGTAAGAAAAGCCATTACTTTTACTATTGATGACGGAAATCTTAAGCTTGACAAAAAATTCATTGATAAGGTTCGTCCATACGGTATAAAAGGTACTTTTAATCTTTGCTTACCTGATCTTAAAAACTATACTGCCGATTACTACCGAGAGCTTTACCGTGGATTTGGAATATCAAACCATTGCAAGCTTCATCCGTTTGCTATGGCAGACGGAAAGAAATATGATATTTCTACCGATCCGTTTGATGAGGAAAAAGCTGATCCAAATAAAATTTATACGATATCGGACGGACTCTATTATTGCTTTGTAAATACGGGCTGGCGAAAAATTGCCGATACCGAGACCTACTGCAAGCTTGTAGACGAATGTAAGGTTGAGCTTGAAGCGGTTTTCGGGGAAGGAAGCGTTACTACCTACGTATGGCCTTATTATGAGCAGAATAACGCCTCAGTTCAGGATCACATAATGAACAAGTGCGGATATGCCGCAGTAAGAAAAACAGGATGTACCGAGAATAAAACAGCCTTTGCGGTACCTGCAGACCGAATGCATTGGTCCTATAATGCTAACCATAGAAATTTACTTTCGTGCGCTGCGGATTTCGAAGCCTTTGCTGATGACGGAGAGCTTAAATTCTTCAGCTTCGGTGTCCATTCTCACGATTTTGAGAGAGATAATTGCTGGAACGTGCTTGATGAGTTTGCGGCAAAATACGGAAATCGCCCCGAGGAATATTGGTATGCCTCTGTTGAGGATATTTTCAGATATAGCGATGCCGCTGAATCTTTGGTAATAAAAGAGGATGTTATAGCGAATCCTACCGATATTGATGTTTATTTAAAAATCGACGGTAAGAGATTGATAATTCCTGCTAAAACCAATTATAAATTGAGCTGAATGTTCAAGTAAAAGCTATTGATTAAAATAATTTATATATTCAAAACAAAAAGGAAGACGTATTGATAAAAGTTCGTCTTCCTTTTTCTATGTAACAATCCGATTTAAAGCATTTTTTTGATTTAACTGCCGAGAAAAGCTACTATAATACTTAATTCTCATCTATCGGTCCGGCATCGGGGTAACGGCCTTTTTCGGAAAAACCGTCCAGTTGCCCCTTGCAAATAGCTTTAAAAATTCTGTGCTTAAGTCCTTTATTTGTTTTTTCAATATCTGCAAGCAGATTTTTCATATTTTCGCGTTCAGTATTATGATCCTCGGGGCAAAGACTTGTGACGATAGGTAACTCTTGCCGTCTGGCAAAGTAAACAACGTCTTTTTCCATTGCATAAATCATGGGTCTTATGAGCGTGATCTTTCTGTTTGAAAGATACGTTACGGGAGAGAAGCAACCGAGTCTGCCTTCAAAGAAAAGATTCATCATAAAGGTTTCGACAACGTCATCAAAGTGATGACCGAGCGCAACCTTATTGCATCCCATTTCCTGAGCAGCGAGATGAAGTGAACCTCGGCGCATTTTTGCGCAAAGCGAGCAAGGATTTGGCTCGCGTCTTACGTCGAATATTATCTTTGCGATATCGGTTTTAACTACCCTGTATTCTACGTTTAATGCATTACAGTAATCTTCGATAGTTGAAAAATTCGAGCCTTCAAATCCCATGTCGATTGTTATGGCTTTTACTTCATATTTTTTAGGATAGAAACGGCGCATCTCAGCTAGTGTCTTAAGCAAAGCGAGAGAGTCTTTTCCGCCCGAAACACCTACGGCAATAACGTCGCCGTCGTTTATCATGCCGTAATCGTCAACAGCGCGTCTGACAAAGCTGAGTAGCCTTTTAAGTTCATTCATGTATCAAATTAACTCCCAATAACATATCTTATTAATAATGAAAATATTTTGAGGTATTTATGGCAATAAAAGTATATATAGACCAGGGACATAATCCAAACTCATACAATACAGGCGCCGAAGGAAACGGCTATTTCGAGCAGGATATAACCTATAGAATAGGAACAATCCTGAACGGATATTTCGAGGGCAATCCTAATTTTGAGACCAGACTTTCAAGACCAACGCCGGATACCTTGCTGGGGACGTCAAATTCGAGCAGTCTTTCCGCAAGAGTAAGGGATGCAAACAGTTGGGGGGCGGATCTTTTTGTTTCATTGCATACGAACGCCTCTGTAAATCCCTCGGCAAACGGATCCGAATGCTTGATATACAGTTTTACCGCCGAAGAAGCTTACGCTGTTGCAGAAGATATCCTCGAGCAAATGACTTTGATAACAGGACTCAGAGATCGAGGCATAATAGAGCGTCCGGGACTTTATGTTCTCAGGCGAACTGCTATGCCCGCAGTCGTTGTTGAAATGGGATTTATCACCAATCCGTCCGATGCAGAGCTTATGGCTAATTCACCGAATCTTTTTGCCCGCGGAATATACAGAGGAATTTTGAGGTATTACGGTCTGTATTAAAAAAGAAAATAGCTGAGATGATTCATCTAAGAACTTTTTAGGGTGCTGAATCTCAGCTTAATTTTATTTCTTCGACCGTAACGTATTCCTCTGCGGCAGAAGCCGAAGCGCAAGAGAAGAAATATGTAGCTTCGCATTCGGGGCAGAATACCTGAATACCTCCGGGAGCATAGCGAAGATCGTAATTACCGCTATGGCAAGGGCAATCAATTCGGCCTTCTGCTTCAAGGTCTTTTACTACGAAACGTATAAGATCGTAAACCTGAGCATCAGGAAGCACCTCGTCTTCATCCATATCCTCCGGCTGAAGCTCCTCGAGTGTTTCGACCTCCATATCCTTGATAAGCTTTTCGAGATCCTTCGTATTCTTTTCTACAGCAAGGTCTACCTTGTCCTTATCTCCGATAAAGATGACATCAAGATTTGAATATGGACACCCGCCAAGGAAAATATCCCTTTCAAAGAAAAGAGCAGGGGATATAACAAAGTTGTGATTATCACGGCATAGCACGCAGGGGACTGATATTCTGATCTTTTTGTCACGGGTGGGTGTTATATCAAGAGCGGATTTTCCGCAGTCGCACTTGAGGCGAAGCATACTTGCACCAAGCGCAAATTCACTTACTAATCCAAAAATTACGGTGCCGCATTCAGGGCATCTATATGCAATATGGGCGTGTTTTGTTGCCATTTCGTTTTAATTCCTTTTCGATTTGTAATGTAAAATCAACCGGCAGTTTTATCAAAGTCGCGATACTGCCTCGCAATAAATGTCAAAAAATAAGAAATAATGAGTCTGGGATTATCAAACGTCTTCCTCGTAGCGTTTTAATATCCTTCTCCATTCCTCGTATCCAATGATGACCTCATATTGAGCGGATCCGTTATTTTTAGTAATGATACGAAGCTTTTGCATAAAGTCCACAAAGAGCAATGCCTTACCGTATCCTATGTTTAATTTGCGTTGCAAGAAAGATAAGGTTATGTAGCCACGGTCTATTCCGAGGGTGACGGCTTCCTTGAATTTACTATTCTTTATGTAATACGCTAAGTCACCGTCTTCAGGTTCATCGTTTGCATCTAAATCATCTTTTTCTTTAACTATTTCGAGAAGAATATTTTCGTCATAATTTGTTTCGCCCGAGGGGTTAAGTGAGCTGACAATTCGTTTTATATCGTCACTTGAAGCATATGCGCCCTGAATCCGCTGAACACCTTTGCCCGGAGAAGAGAATAGCATATCTCCATTCCATAGCAAATGCTCAGCGCCGAAGCTACCGTCGAGAATTGCTCTCGTATCCATCGCAGTCGCGGTTCTGAAAGCGATCCTGCTTGGTATGTTAGCCTTTATAACTCCTGTGAGAATATCGGGTGAAAAGCGATTTGCAGAAAGAATAAGGTAAATACCTGCCGCTCTTGCCTTTTGAGTTATCGGAAGGATAAGGCTTTCCGTGGTAGGGCCGTCTGCCAACATAAGATCGATTAATTCATCGATGATAATAACTATTTTCGGAAGTGGTTTTGCTCCGTCATTTTCTTCGAGAATTCTTCTGTTATATACATCTAATCTGACGGTATTATATTTTTCTAGGAGGGTGTATCTTCTTTCTATTTCCTTGACAGCCCACGAGAGAGAAGCGATAGCCAGCTTGGTGTCAGTAATTTTGGGAACAAGAAGATGAGGAGCTCCCTCGAATTGAGCATAATCAGTGTTTTTGGGGTCAATGAGTATTAGTCTTACTTCTTCGGGTGTGGATTTGCAGATAATACTCATCATTATCGAATTTATCAACGAGGTGCGGCCGCTACCTGTAGCGCCTCCTATGAGTAAGTGCGGCATTCTTTCGATGCTGTATATTATCGGAGAATTATTAATGTCAACGCCGATTATGGCAGATGTAACATCTTCTGACGAAAGGAATTCCTCGCTCTTGAGTATATTGGTAAGCATAACTTTTTCGCGCGTCGTGAGAGCAATCTCGATACCTATGGCACTAAGTCCCGGTATTGGTGCTTCTATTCTGAACGAGGATGCCTTGCAAGCCAGTGCCAAGTCGTTTGAAAGGTTAGTTATTTTGATGACGGGAATCCCCTTTTCGGGTACTATGTGATAACGAACTAAACTCGATCCAACATCAACATTCCTTATTGTGGCTCTTACTTTAAATGAAGCAAGTGTTTTAATCAGCAGTTCACCTTTTTCCGTAACTTCCTGCTTTATTATTTCATTTGGAAACTCTTTTTGTGTAATGAGCTTAGCAAAGTCAGCGAGTGCGGAACTTTCGCTATCTTCAACGGCTTTGGTTGTAGGCGTTTTTCTTTCCTTCTGCGGCTTTGGTTGACCGGTATGCGCAATAATACTTTTAAGTATCTTTTTCATCTGCTCGTTGTTTCCATCGATTTTTTGAACGGCAACTACTTGATCTGTGCATAAATATATTTCAAATTCATCGTTAAGAACAATATCCTCGAGCTGAATAGGGAAAAGCGGTTTTTTATAGCATATAGCTCTTTCCACTTCCTTGCTTACCCAAACCGAGTTTTGAGAAGCGTTAGTTAAAAGCAGAATAAAGCATGAGCATTCTTTTATTGCTTTGTTAATTACGTTAGCATACTTACTTCCAACGGGAATATCGTACGGAGCCATCCATGAATCTATTCTGTTCTTTTTCAACAGATCGCGCAAGGAATCGGCTGCCGCTTGATTTTTTGTGCTGTAGCTTATAAATGCATATCCCATACCGTTGTACCTTCCTGCAATTTAAAAGTCGAATGTGGATTTATTTTAAAAGGCGCTCAAGCTCAAGAGCGAATGCGTATGCCGCGGGCATTCCCGATGCGGTAGTTATGTTTCCATCGGTAACTACGTCAGCTTTTGTGATGATAGCGCCCTTAAGCTCTCCCTCAAAGCCGGGAAAGCAGGTTGCTTTTTTACCTTCAAGAAGACCGCGTCGTCCAAGTACCAGAGGAGCTGCGCATATAGCGGCGAGCCTGCCTTCATTTTCAAGCACGGCTGATATCATTTTATCCGAAAAATCGGACGCATCAAGGTTAGTGGCTCCCGGCATACCACCGGGGAAGATTACGGCGCTGTAATCCGATGGGTTAACCTCTTCTTTTGTGCTGTCAGCAATAACTTTAATGCCGTGAGCTCCGATAACCTCGCGGTTTTTTATAGCGATCATATCTATTTCTATATTTGCACGTCTGAGAATATCCACGGGGGAGAGAGCTTCAAGCTCTTCAAAACCGTCTGCTAAGAGTAATGCAACCTTCATAATATATCTCTTTCTTTCATACTTTTTAAAAATTGGCGGGATAACTGCGAAACAGTATATCCCGCCGTAAAACTTTTAGTCGTCAAGTCTGCGATTCAGCATTTCACGCCATTCTTCCATTGTCATCTTGACCTCACGAGCCTTGGCTCCGTTTTTCTCGCCAACGATGCCTTGTTCTTCCATGATATCGATGTATTGAGCGGCTTTGCCGTAACCTATCTTAAGCTTTCTTTGAAGGAATGACGTAGCAACGCTTCCGTTTCTTATAGCAAGCTCAACGGCATTGAGGAATTTTTGATCCTGAAGGAAGCCCATTCCGGCGTTGTCTTCATCATAATCATCATCCATGCTATCGCCTGACTTGCTCTTATCGCATTTTTGCGCAGCG
This sequence comes from Clostridia bacterium, assembly GCA_017411605.1. Taxonomy (GTDB): domain Bacteria; phylum Bacillota; class Clostridia; order Oscillospirales; family CAG-272; genus UBA1740. Next base: position 33,884 of record JAFQPR010000039.1, read on the forward strand.
CGTCGCATATCTTCAAGAGCCTGTTCGTCGTAATGAGCATCCTTAAACTGAGCCTTAATGAAATCAACGATGTTCTCGGTTTCTGTTTCGGAAACAAATGCGCCCTGAACACGTTTAGGAGCTTTACCCGACGGAGCAAAGAGCATATCACCTTTACCGATGAGCTTTTCCGCGCCTGTTTGTTCAAGAATTGTACGGGAGTCAATGCCCGAGGATACCTTGCAGGCTATACGCGAAGGAATATTTGCCTTGATAACACCCGTGATAACGTCTACCGAAGGACGCTGAGTACCGATAACCAGGTGAATACCCGCAGCTCTTGCCTTTTGAGCAATAAGCATTATAAGGTTTTCAACAGGATCTCTTACCTGTACCATAAGATCGTTAAGCTCGTCAATAAAAATAATTATTTTGGACATGGGGGCGCCGAGCTCTGGATTTTCGGAAACCTTTTTGTTATAGGAGTCGATGCTTTTAACGCAGAGCTTTTCAATGATTTCATATCTTTTGTTCATTTCATCAACCGCCCACATAAGCGCACCTGCGGCTTGCTTAGGCTCGGTTACGACGGGAACGAGAAGATGAGGAATACCATTATAAGGCGCAAATTCAACCTTCTTCGGGTCGATCATTATAAATTTGACTTCATCGGGACGTGCCTTATATAGCATACTTGTAATAAGTGAGTTGATACATACCGATTTACCCATACCGGTAGCACCCGCAATAAGAACGTGAGGCATAGAGCCTATATCTCCGTAAACAAGAGATCCTTCTACGCTTTTACCGATACAAACGCAGGTTTTCGAGGTTTCGCTCTGGAATTCATCAGCCTCAAGAAGATCACGAAGCGATACAAGAGACGGAACTTTATTTGGAACTTCAACACCTACTGCGCTCTTGCCGGGGATGGGAGCTTCTATTCTTATAGACTCAGCCGCGAGCGCGAGCGCGATATCATCGGCAAGCTTTTCAATCTGATTTACTCTTACGCCCTTTGCCGGAACTATAGAATATCTCGTAATTCTCGGACCGTGCTCCATGCCACGTATCGTAGCCTTGATATTGAAGGAATCAAGAGTATTGATAAGCTGCTCACCGCCGTACTGTATTTCCTTGTTTATGCTATCCCAATCTTCTTCCTCACTCTTCTTAAGAAGCTCAAGGGGAGGGAATTTATAATTGGAATAATCGGGAAGAGCGGGCTTTTTCTTTTCTTCTTTTTTAGGCTGAGGTATGATGGGCTCTTCATATTCTTCCTCTGTGTAATCATCAAAAGGAGGAGTGTCGTCTTCATCCTCGGCTTCTTCGCTTTCTTCTCCGTAAGCACTCTCGACGGATATCGGTTTGAGTTCATCTTCATCAGCAACAGATTCATTCTCAATTTCCTCGGTTTTGGTGCTATCCACGTTTCTGAAAACGTCAAACATCTGTCTTTGAGCATAGATCTCGGGATTCCTTTCGTCCTCGGGAATCTCCTTTTTTTCCACGATCTCTTCCGGCTCAAGCTCGTCCTCGGAGAATTCTTCCTCTTCAATATCCTCATCGTCTTCATCATAGGTGAATTCCAATCCGGATTTTCTTAAGTCGGAAGACGCGTCAAGTGTGGAATCAAGCATGGTGCGCGATACCTCGAGCGTTGCTTCATCCGAAGGTGTAGCATCTACGAGATCATCTTCGTCACCGGAATCGTATTTTTCATCAAAATTAAACTCGGTTGAGGTCGTAGGTTTGATATCGGCATCAATATAATCGGTTTCCTCAAACTCGATTCCCGTACCGAATTTTGATACAGACTCCTGAATATGCTCAGGATCCGCTTTCCGCATTTCTTTGTCAGGGATGGCAACACTAATTGTTTCTCCGGTTGTTTCAGAAGCTTCAGCGACGTATTTCTGCACCGATGGAATCTCACGTGCCATATCTGCGGATGGAGCATCGTGAATATCGCCTGTGCTGTATGTGGGAGCAGGCGAAACGTATGCGGTATCTGCGACGGTTGAGCGGGCGGATTCAGTATGTGCTTTAGGTGCAGTATATTCAGGTGCTGTCGGTGTAGTATGAACAGGCGCGACAGGGATCGTATAAGCGGGTGCTGACGGAGCGGTGTGCGTAGGCGCGACCGGAGTAGCAGAAGGAACAGATGCTGCGGGCGCAGAGTAAGAAGAAGTTGCGGGCGCAGGATTTGTTTCTTTATCTGTATACGGTAAGACTGTCGGCGTAGAGTATGACGGAGCAACGGAAGCCGCAGCTCGGCTGCTTTCCGGAGATATTCTTACCTCCGAGGCTGTTTCTCCGGAAGAATATGCCCGTCTTGGCTCAGGCGCGGTAGCGCCGACAAAACGATATTTGTCGCTTACGGAAGGTCTGACAATCGAGCCATAGGTAGACTCATAATCGCTTACTATCGAAGCAACACTGTGACGCTTTTCCTCGGATACCGGAGCAGATGAGCCCGTTGCGGTATGGGTCGCTGGAGCAGTTTCCGTTTTATCCGCAGAAGGGGATACACCGCTTACAAGACTTGCAAGACGAGCTTGCTCTCTCGCACGTTCCTCTTCGGCTTGCTTTGCCGAATCAATTGCGGGTGCCGTGCTTTCCGCCGCGGGGGTAGAAACAGTTTCTTTGATGGCAGATTCTGCTTTTGCCTCACGCTCTGCTACAATACGCGCATTTTCTTTTTCAATGGAAGCTTTGACAAGCGCGGCTTCTTCAGCTTCTCTGGCGGCGCGTCTTTCAATAGCGGCTCTGCGATTTCTTTCAAATTCTTCGAGTCTTCTTTTTTGCTCTGCCTGCTCGGGTGTCAGTTCCGAAATAAACTCGGAGAAGCCCTTGCTCTCTTTAGGCATTTCTTTTACCTTGCTCGAAGGTTTGTTTGCTCTTTTTTCATTCATAGCAAGGTCAAAAGGATCGAAGGATGATGTAAATATTGCATCGGCACTGTCGTCAATTCCGAAGTCAGCAGCAGTCTTTGCTTCTTCTTTTGAAACGGAAGGTACGTCATCGGACTCGTCCGCCGATGTTGGGGCTTTTACCTCTTCATAAACAATATCATCGCTTCGGAATCCTTCGGAAGGTGTTTCCGTTCTGACGAAGATTGGGTCCGCTTCAATTTCAATATCTGTAAAGCGCTTTTTATCCTCGGTAGCTTCGTCGATAACAGATTCCTCTGCAACGGTATCGTCTTCTTTGATTACCGTTTCTCTTAAAAATGGCGAGCCTGCCGTGCCCGTTTTGGTTTCAAGAATACCGAGCTCCGGAATCTCGAGTCTTGAAACGCCGTTATCGGCATTAAAATATTCGTCATTATAAAAATCTGCGTTTTTCTTATCATCAACAGCCCTCTGTCTGACAAGCTTTTCTTCGCGTTTTGTTTTTTTCTTCTCTTGCTTCCTTTCTTCAATGTCAGCAAAATAGTTGGCTATCTTCGCGATTTTTCTTAAGAAGAATCTCGAAATGCCCGATCCGCTGCCGGAGGAAAGATATAAGATATACAGCGCAACAGCCAAAGCTATTACAATGAGAAGTCCTACTTTTCCGATTATCTTCGCAAGAGCAAATGCAAAAACGCTGCCTATAAATCCGCCGCCGACAGAGTTTTTGCCATTATTATAATAGTCTTTTACGTTGAATACGAGTTCGGAAGAAATATTCGGTATAATGTAAGCCAGCATTGAAAGCATAACGAGCGCGATAAAAGAAAATATTACTTTTATTCCGAGCTTATGCTCTTTGATATCCGAATAGAAGAATATAGCGTGAAAAACAATAAAAGCGGGAATGGTATAAGCCATGTATGAGAATAGTCCCATCAGAAGATTTGAAATAAATCTGCCAAATGCTCCCGTTTCCGCAGTTATAAAACAGAGAGTAAGGAACAGCGCTGCCGCTATCATAATAACGGGAATCGCGCGGACGAAGCCTTTTATTTCAACCGGCTCCTTCTTCTTGGTTCTTCTTTCTATTGCTCTGCGTTTTAATCTATCTATAAAAGTGTCTTTTTTAACTTTATCTTTTTTGTCAGTCAATTTTTTATCCTCCGTAGAAATTGCAAAAAATACCACATTTTAATCTATATATTTTATAATACCAAATTTTAAAATAAAATACAAGTATTTACGCGAAAAATTAAAAAATAAAAATTAAAAAATATTTTTATTATGGGAAAATAATGAAAACAGTTAAATTTGCTTGACAAATTCGGGCAAGTCTGCTAGAATGGATAATATAATTTATTCAGAAAGGCAATAGCAATGCGTCTTTATAATTCGCTGACAAGAGAAAAGGACTTATTTATTCCGAGGGTCGAGGGAAAGGTATCTATGTATACCTGTGGCCCAACAGTATATCATTTTGCTCATATAGGAAATCTCCGTTCTTATATTATGGAGGATATTCTTGAAAAATATTTACGTTATATTGGATATGACGTAACAAGAGTTATGAATATCACAGATGTGGGACATCTTACCAGCGATGCCGATACAGGTGAGGATAAGATGCTGAAAGGTGCAAAGCGTGAGCATAAAACGGTTATGGAGATAGCCGATTTTTATACGAAAGCATTCTTTGCCGATTGCAAAAAGCTTAATATAAAAACTCCCGACGTTGTTGAGCCTGCAACTGCGTGCATTCCCGAGTTTATCGAAATGATAAAAACTCTTCTTGAAAAGGGATTCGCTTACGAGGCGGGCGGAAATATTTACTTTGATACGTCGAAGCTTGATAAGTATTACGTATTCAATGACTTTACCGAGGATGATCTTGACGTCGGTGTAAGAGAAACTGTAGAAGCCGATAATAACAAGAGAAACAAAGCAGATTTCGTACTTTGGTTTACAAAATCTAAGTTTGACGATCAGGAGCTTAAGTGGGATTCACCCTTCGGGCTCGGTTATCCCGGATGGCACATTGAGTGCTCATGCATTGCAAAGAAGCACCTTGGCGAGTATCTTGATCTTCATTGCGGCGGTATAGATAATGCTTTCCCGCATCATACGAATGAGATCGCGCAGAGTGAATCCACGTTTGGTCACGAATGGTGCAAGTATTGGTTCCACGTTCATCATCTTAATACCGCGGGCGGTAAGATGAGTAAGTCAAAAGGCGAATTTCTCACAGTATCGTTGCTTGAAGAGCGCGGATTTGATCCCGTTGTTTACCGTATGTTCTGCCTTGGCTCGCATTATAGAAAGAATCTTGTATTTTCGTGGGAAAACCTTGAAAATGCTAAAGTAGCATATAACAAGCTTGTTGCAAAGATCGCGCAGCTCAAAGAAGATCCCGAATCGAAAATATCTTCTGCAGCACTCGAAGAGGGCAGGTTGAAGTTCAAAAATGCTCTTGACAATGACCTTAATACATCTCTTGCGGTAACAGCTCTCTATGATGTTCTTAAGCTTGATACAAATGACAGAACAAAGCTTCAGCTTATAGCTGAGTTTGATACCGTTCTCGGTCTTGATCTTATTGCTCATGCTAAAGCGCTCGGTGCAGACGATAAGAGCGAAGAGAACTCGGATATTGATCCGGAGCTCGTAAGCTATATCAAAGAGAGAATAGCGGCGCGCGCTGCTGCAAAGAAAGCTAAGAATTTTGCCGAAGCGGATGCTATCAGAGCAGAGCTTCTTGAAAAGGGTATCACTCTTGTTGATAAACGGGAAGGTACCGAGTTTATCATTAATAAGTAAAAATACTTGACATAGTAGATCAGCAATTAATAAATCGGGCAGGAGCTTACTTAATAATATCCCTGCCCGAAATTTATTAGGACAAAAACAACTGTTATACAAAAGAAGGAAAAACTATGGCTTTTGAAAAAAGCGTCGCCGACGTTCTTTTTATGAAAGGCGAATATGAGAGAGCAGCGGAAATGTATCTTGAGGGCGCGAAGGACGGCGAAGAGATAGCATCGTTTGATTATGCGTACTGTCTTTTGCGCGGCTACGGTGTGCCGCGAGATCCGGAAATGGCAAAGAGTTTCTTTACCTTTGCAAGAGATATGGATGGTGGAGCAAGCTGCTACAATCTAGCCGTGATGTACCTTGAGGGAAACGGAGTCGAAAAGAATTACAGAACTGCCATTCAGTATATGTCCGATGCGGCAGATATGGGGTGCGTCGAGGCAATGCTATACCTTGGAATGGCATATACGACAGGGTACGTTCTTTATCCCGAAATAACCTCAATTTGTATGATACCGTATCACAAAAGTGAGCTGCGTGACAATATGTTCTGTCTTCCCGGTAGCAGCGAAGCTTTGGATGAGGCAGACGAGGAAGCGAGATTCACGGTTATTAAAGCAGATGCTCGCCGAGCGTTTGAATATTTCAGTGACGCAGCGCACGCAGATTCAACTTACGTTGAGGATTTAGTTGCAAAAGGTAAATATTTGTATGCAAAATGCTATATTGACGGTATGGGAACAGACTTTAACCGTGAGGTAGGACTTAAGCTCATGCTAACCGCAGGAAAGAGCGGTTCTGAAGATGCGGTAGCTTATCTTGCCGAGAACGGAATAACGGAGAAGCTTCTTCTCGAGTGGAAAAAGCCTAAGAAAGATTGACTTATGCTATACATATTGAAAAACAAAAAAATAATCACTTGTCTTGTCTTTATAGTTTTGACACTTGGATTTATTTTTACTCAATCGGCATTGCCGTCTGAAAAGTCTTATATCGTAAGCGACTCGGTTTCCAATTTTTTTGATGATCTTTTCACGAAAAAGCCTAAGCCTACGGAGAACGATTCGAGCGGTGTAGGTACAGGTGATAATACCGGTACTGAAGAAGAGGATACCGACATATCCGGCGGCAATACAGATACAGAGCAGGGAGATGCTGAAAATCCCGATAATATTACCGATACAGACCAAGGAAATACCGAAGCTCCGGGTGATAATACCGATACTGATATCGGAACGGATGATGATAGCGTTACGAATACAGACCCCGATAACGGTGTCGGAACGGATACGGACATTGGCAACGAATCCGATAGCGGCCAGGATAATGAAGAGGGCGAAGGCTCGGAAAACGAGGAAAATAATACCGCTGCGGACAGTCAGGTAAAAGAGCACGGTAAATTTGCAACCTATTTTATGAAGCATATAAGAAAAATCGCTCATTTTACAGAGCACGGTATATTCGGTCTTGAAGTATTCTTCTTAGCTTTTGTAATCGAAAAGCTTATTGGTAAGAGAAAAAAGATTTTACCGCTAAACCCGTTGACACTCTTGGTCTGCCTCAACGCAGGAATCCTCGTCGCTTTTCTTGATGAGAGCATACAGCTTCTTTCGGGACGTACTGCGAGCATCAGAGATATTTGGCTTGATTTGTCAGGCTTTGCGGCATTTCTTGCTCTTTGCTTCATTATTACTTTTATAGTAAGGTGCATTCGATACTTTGTAGCTCAGAGAAAGATTACGCAGATTTCATCATAAATAAAAGAGGGTAGCTCAAGTTGTGCAAAACTTTAGCTACCCTCGAATGCGCTAAGGGGCTAGAGGGATTTAGAGCGAAAATTTGCGTTCTCCCACCTGTGAGGCGTATATAAATACGTCGAGGGAGGGAAACGCAAATAGAAAATGACTTTAATTTGATGGAGAAATTCGTAGAATTTCAACATTATAACACATATTCTTAGCTCATTTGTTGATTTTAGAGCTTCTTTATGTCGTTTTTTTGTCATTTTCGGTTGCGCCTAAATGCGCCAGCCCCTTATATATTATTTTGTATATGTGAAGGTAAAAGCTTCCCATGGAATGTCAACGGGCTTTTTCTCGCAAATGATCCCATCTACGTGAAGAAGAAGCGGGAAGTTCTTAGTATCGAGTTTGCCAAGCTCACCTGCGCGGCGAATTGCTCTTGCGACGCGTTCTGCAACAACGAGCGATTCAAGCGTTACGCCGTTAAGCTCAGCCTTTGCTTCGTCTATATTAAGACCTCTGCCGAGGAGGATACCGACAAGTCGCGTTCTTCCGCCGTAAACCGTAACGTAGAGATCACCGTAACCAACGGACATATTCTCGAGGGTAGCTGCGCCCTGGTACTCGAGAAGCTTATACATTTCCTTAACCGCTTGACCGAAAACTGCAGCCTGAGAATTGAAATGAAGCTCGCTGTCTATACCGTAGTTTTTCTGATTAACGCCAATAGTGAGAGCTATGCCGAGCGCGTAACCGTTTTTAAGAGCAACTGCGCTTTCGATTCCAACAACTTCCGTCGAGGGGCTAATATGATAATAATCGGTTGCCATAATAGATTTAAGCTTCTTAAGAATTTCAATATCGTGACCGCAGAAGGAAACCTCGGTTTGATCGTGAGCAACGAGCTCGTAGCTCGTGCAAGGACCGCCGATAGCGTTTATGGAAAGCTTTTTCCCGAGTTTTTCCATTTTTGCTTCCCAAACCTCGGGGTAGGTGAGGAGTCTACCTTCTTCTGTATCCATAAGCCCCTTGGTAACCGAAAGAACGGGAGTGCTCTCGGGAATTTTCGGAAGAATAACGTCACCGAACCAATCAACGCCGAAGCTTGATACACCGCCGATTATCATATCAGCGCCCGATATTGCCTCGTCAACCTCTTCAATCTGATAATATTTAATGCCTGAAGGGAATACCTTATTGAACTTTGGGTGCTTGTTGCTTTTTCTGCACTCATCGATGATATTTCTATCGAGATGAGTACCTACCAAACGAACCTCGTTGCCGTTTTCTCTTGCGGGAAATGCGAGAGCTGAACCCATCATACCCGCTCCGATAATTGTAACAATTGCCATGAATAAATTCTCCTTTTTGAAAAAGTTCTTGCAAAATTTAGTTATATAAGATATAATGTATCATATACTATTTGGCTCTAAAAATCAATACGTGGCGTGAATTTTGAAAAAAAGCAAAAAAATGAAAGAACTTTTGCAAAAGGTGGTATTATGGAAAATTATAAAAGGCAGGAAGAAATACTGGAGTTTTTAAAGAAAAGGCATTTTGCATCTATAGCGGAAATTGCCGAAGTTCAGTATACGAGTCAGGCGACAGTAAGACGTGATATAGCAAAGCTGGAGGCAAAGGGCATTGTTAAAAGCGTATACGGCGGCGTAGTTATGACCGAATACGAGAGATCACCCGTACCATCGTATCTGAGGGAAAAGGAGAATTCTTCTGCAAAGGAATTAATTGCGAGATCGGCGGCAGAGTTTATAAAGGATAATACCACTGTAATTCTTGATGCGTCAACTACCGTCAGAAGAATGTGTAAATATATAAAAGGAAGAAAAGGTCTGACGGTAATAACAAATGGTCTAAATATCTGCGAGGAGCTTTGTGAGAGCGATATCAAGGTGCTTTGCACAGGCGGGGAGTTCATAAAAAAGAGGGAATGCTTCGTTGGATATATAGCTGAGGATTTTTTGCGTAATATAAAAGCAGATATGGTATTTTTCTCGTCGCAAGGCATCTCGGATAACGGGGATATAACGGACAGCTCTTCGGTAGAGGTTTCTATACGTCGCGCTATGCTTGCGTCCGCGAACGAAAAATTTTTCCTTTGCGACAGCTCTAAGAGAAATAAAGATTATACGTATAAGCTTTGCAATATAAGCGACGTTGACCAAGCTATATTCGATTAAGTATAAGCATTGAATGATTAAATATGAATATTGAAACGGAGGCAACTATCATGTTACCTCCGCTAAATATTATTCTGAAACATTTATTATGTTTTCGCAAACTGGCTGTCATAAAGCTCGCGATAGAAGCCGCCGCGGCGTAAAAGCTCTTTATGACTGCCTTGCTCGATAATGTTACCGTCCTTCATAACCAAAATTATGTCGGAATTTTTGATAGTTGATAGTCTGTGCGCAACGACGAAGCTCGTTCTTCCGACCATCATCTTTGAAAATGCTTCCTGAATTTTGATCTCGGTACGGGTATCGATAGATGACGTAGCCTCGTCGAGGATAAGCATAGGGGGAAGCGTCAGCATAACTCGCGCGATGCAGATAAGCTGCCTTTGACCTGCGGAGAGTGAACCGCCGCTATCGCCTATAATCGTGTCATATCCGTTAGATAAGCGTTTTATAAAGCTGTGCGCATGAGCAAGCTTCGCTGCATTTTTGATCTCCTCGTCTGTAGCATCGGGGCGACCCATGGCAATGTTATCACGCACCGTTCCGCCGATAAGCCAGGTTTCCTGAAGGACCATACCGAAGTTTCCTCGAAGACTGTCACGCGTGATATTCCTTATATCCGTGCCGTCAACTTCAATCTTTCCGGAATTCACGTCGTAAAATCTCATAAGAAGATTGATAAACGTGGTTTTTCCGCATCCGGTAGGACCGACGATTGCAACGCGTTTGCCTGCGGCAACCGAAAGATCAAGATGCTCGATGAGCTTCTTTTCGGGAGTGTATGAGAAAGATGCATCCGTTATCTTTATCTCGCCCGAGGGATCGGTAAGAACGAGAGCATCGGGAGCATCGGGGATCTCGCGCTCTTGTTCGATAAGCTCAAATATTCTACCCGCGCAGGCAAGCGCGTTCTGAAATTCTGTAACTACGCCCGAGATCTCGTTGAACGGCTTGGTATATTGGTTAGTGTAGGAAAGAAGGCATGAAAGCTGACCTACGGTGAATGGAACCGAAGCGCCCGCCGTCATAACTGCGGCAAACGCGCCCGTCAGCGCAACCGCTGCATAAACGATATTGTTTACAAACCTTGTAGTGGGATTAACGAGAGAAGAGAAGAATATCGCCTTAAGCGAAGCCTTTTCCAGCCTTGCGTTTATTTCACCGAAACGCTCGAGCGCCTCGTCCTCGTGCGAGAATGCGATAACGACCTTCTGATTCCCGAGTGTTTCGTCAATGTTTGCCGTTTGCTCACCGTTAGTCTTGGAACGCAACGTGAACATTGAGTGAGTTCTTGTTCCGATAAATCTTGCGATAACGAGTGATATCGGGGTCAAAACAACAACGACTAAAGCAATCTTCCAATTTATAAATAGCATAAACAGAAGTGTGCCTACGATAGTGAGAACGCCGGTAAATAGCTGAGTAAATCCAAGCAGTAAGCCGTCCGCAAACTGGTCAACGTCCGAGATTATTCTGCTGACGATATCGCCCTTTGAATTCGAGTCAATATAAGATATGGGAAGCCGCTCGAGCCTTGAGAACGCTTCGTTTCTCATATCTCTGACGATATGATAGGTTATTTTGTTATTGATACTGCTCATTATCCATTGCATAACGGCGGTGATAACAACCATTATGCCCGCGGTGATAAGGAGCTTCGCAATTGCCGCGAGATCAACGTTATCCTTACCGATAATTAAATCTATGGAGTCACCGATGAGGATAGGGACGTAAAGCGTTAAGGCAACTATGCCGATAGCAAGCAATGCGGAAACCAGCATAAGAAACTTATAACGTCCGATATAAGAGAGAACCTTTGAGAGAGTTGATGATTTTTTATTATTCATTTTCATCCTCCTCTCTGCCAAACTGCGTTTCGTATATTTCTCTGTAGATATCCGAAGTGGCGAGCAGCTCCTCGTGCGTTCCGATAGCTGCAGCTTCACCGTCATCGAGGAGAATTATCTTATCAGCGTGCATTATAGAGGATGCTCGCTGCGAAACGATAAAAACGGTAGTATCCTCGGTGTTTTTTGCTATTGAAGATCTGAGAGTAGCGTCGGTTGCATAGTCAAGCGCCGATGCGGAGTCGTCGAGGATAAGTATTTTGGGCTTTTTAACCAAAGCTCGCGCGATAGTGAGTCTTTGCCTTTGACCGCCCGAGAGGTTTTTACCGCCCTGCTCGATATGGGCATCAAGACCGCCCTTATCGGCTACGATAGACGCCCCTTGCGCAATCTCAATAGCGCGCATTATCTCTTCGTCGGTAGCATTTCCGTTACCCCAGAGCATATTTTCTCTGATAGTTCCGGAGAAGAGAACTGCCTTTTGCGGAACGATGCCGATAGCCTCTCTGAGTCCGTCCTTTGAGTATTCTGATATTCTTTTGCCGCCGATAAGTATTTTACCTTCGGTAGCGTCGTAGAATCTAGGAATAAGATTGATAAGCGAGCTTTTTCCCGAGCCTGTACCGCCGATGATACCGATAGTTTCACCTTTTTTTGCGGTAAAGCTGATATTTTGAACGGAAGCCTCTGCCGCGCCGCTGTATCGGAGTGATACGCCGTCAAAAACTATACCATCTCCAAGGTCGGAAAGCTCGGCATCCCCGTAAGTCATTGTACTGCTCGTTTCAAAAACAGACTGTATCCTGCCTGCAGAGGCAAGAGCCTTTGTGATGCTTATTATAAGGTTTGCCATTTTAACAAGCTCAACAAGAATCTGCGCCATATAGTTATAAAGAGCAACGACCTCGCCCTGAGTGAGGCTTCCGTGCTTTACCTGAACTGCTCCCGTATATATAAGAACAAGCGTTGCGACGTTAATAAGAATATACGTGATAGGGTTCATAAGAGCGGATATCTTGCCGACGAATTTTTGCATATCCGTAAGAGCTTCGTTTCTGCGCTCGAACTCTTCTATTTGCTCGTCCTCCTGGCAGAAGGCACGGATAACTCTCACGCCGTGAAGATTTTCACGTGTTTTTCCGAGAACTCCGTCGAGTCTTGACTGCACCTTTTTGTATAAAGGAATTGATGCGAGCATAATTCCAAACACGACAACGCACAAAAGCGGAATAACAACTGCGAAGGTAAGTGCGGATTTTACGTCTATGGTAAATGCCATTATCATCGCTCCGAAAACGACGAACGGTGAGCGCAAAAGAAGCCTTAAGGTAAGGTTAAGTCCTGTCTGCACCTGATTTGAATCGTTGGTCATTCTTGTAATAAGTGTGGACGTTCCTATGGTGTCAAGCTCTGTATAAGAGAGCGTCTGAATGTGTTCAAAGAGTGAATACCTCATCTTAGAAACAAATCCGCAAGACGCTTTTGCGGCAAAATACTGTGCCGTAACCGAAAACGCAAGTCCCACAGCTCCAAGCAGAACAAGCAAAAGACACATCTTAATAATATACGGCTTATCGCTCTTTCCTATACCGTTGTCAATAAGACCGGCAATAACGAGTGGAACTATAAGCTCAAGAGATGCTTCAAGGAGCTTGAATAGCGGTCCTAAAATAGTTTCGGGAATATATCCCTTTAAAAATTTAGCTAGTTTTTTCAAAACAGTCTCCAAAATAATAATATATTTTAGTATAACATAAGTTATTATTAAAGTCAACGAATGAAAAACAAAAAAGAATAAATCGTTTCGTTTATTCATTCGTTTTGGGTAAAGTATTATTTGATAAGAATACTTTATAATTTACTGATTGACAGAAAAAAATAAATTATTTTTCAAATTCAGTTGACAAATTCGAAGTAATGTGTTAAATTATAGGCAAATGTGCAACTGCGCATTAAAGTAAAGCCGCTCCCCGACTTTTAATCTGAATTTGAAAGGAGATAACAATGAAAATAGTTCAGATAACGCTTAAAAGTATTCAGGATATCAGAAAGTTCGTTAACGAAGTAACCCTTCTTGACTATGAAGTTGACCTCGAGCAGGGAAGATACATAGTTGACGCAAAATCTATAATGGGTATTTTTGCTCTTGATACTCTCTCCCCGATCAAGCTCGTTGCTCATACCGATGATGCCGAGGAGTTTATTAACAATATCAAGGAATTTATTATTTGATATTTAATTTTTGAATAACAAAAAACGGTGAAATTTTCATATTTCACCGTTTTTTTATTTGATTATTCTGTTGGTTTTTGTGCATTTTCGAGCGCTTTCGTGCGCTTTTCAAGCATTTTTTGCTTATCACGCATCCTGTAATCGCGCGAGCGCTTTTTTCGAATATAAATGCTGTAGCCCGCATAGGCAACAACCGCAACAACGATTGCGATACTCAATATATGCACCCAAAGCTCGGTCGAGCCCGAAATCTTAAGATCTTCCCAAAGAGTGTTTACGTGAGTTTGAATATCCGGGTCAAAGCTGCGGTAGCATGCAGGGGAGATCTCTCCGGGATAAAGACTATCGTAAGCTGCGTTAACAACATCGGGTGTGTAGTTATAAAGAAGCTCGTAAGCTCCCTCGCCGTTTTCACCCTCGTATGCATACTCATTCATAGCCTCGATATATTCTTCGCTATTAATAACGGCGCTGTTCGGAGAAGCGTATCCGATGTACATTGCGTTTGCAACAGCAGCGGTTTCACCGATCATGAAGTTGATATATTCTTTGGCTATATGAGGATTTTGCGAGCAAGATGGAATGCACATTGCATCTACAAAGTAGTTAACGCCCTCGTCGGGATAATAGAAGTCGAGATTTTCCTCTTCTTCCGCCATCGTAAGAAAGTCGCCTACAAAGTAGGGCGCTATCGCGGCAGATTCGGTTTTCATTTTATTGAATATCTCGTCGTTGACGTATCCTTGCAAGAGAGGCTTTTGCTCCTTTAACAATTCAAGCGCCTTATCCCACTCATCGGGATCTGTGGAATTGACGTTAAGTCCCTTCCAATACATAGCGGTTGCGAAGGCATCTCTGGGGTTATTGAACTGAAGAATATTGTTTTTATATTTCTCATTCCAGAGAAGTCCCCAGGTCTTTTTATTGTCTTCGTCATATATATCGTTTTTATCAACGATTTCTTTGTTATATATAACTCCCATCATTCCGTAAGTATACGGAACGGAATACTCGTTGTTCTCATCGTAGTATGCTTTTTTGAAGCTTTCGGGAATGTTTTTATAGTTTGAAAGCGTGGACGTGTCAAAGGAAAAGAGCATTCCTTCGTTCTTCAGCTTCTCGATCATATAATCGGAAGGAACAACGATATCGTAAGCAACTGCGCTGTTCTTAAGCTTTGAGTACATATCCTCGTTAGTAGGATACGTGGAGTATTCAACCTTAACCTTGGCGCCACCGTAAAGTGAGGATCGATTTGTGTTAAAGTATTCTTCAAAAGCGGCGTTAACGTCAAGCGAATCTTCTGAGCCGTCCGAGATGTATTCTCCCCAGTTATAAACCTTGAGAGTTATAGTCTGCCCTGATTTATATTCGGGCTTTTTGATTTCTTCTACGCTGACAGCGGTTTTTACCTCATCATCATTTCGTGAACAAGCTGCCATGGAAAGTATCATGATCAGCACAAGAAACAGAGAAATTATTCTTTTCATTTTGTTTTTGCTCCTTTCTTTTTTTGATTTGCAGAAAGGCGCTTTGTGCTTTTCATATTTGATATTATCAAAAGAACAAATACCGAAATAATAATTATGGTTGAAAGCGCGTACATATCAGGCTTTACCGTCTTTTTAGTCATGGAGTAGATAAGAAGAGGTAAGGTCTGGAAGTTTGTCGGTCCAACGAAATACGAAATAACGAAATCGTCGAGCGACATCGTGAACGCCATAACCATGCCGGAAACAACGCCGGGCATAATATTCGGGAGCTTAACCTTGAAAAATGCCTGAAGAGGCGTGCAGCCAAGATCAAGCGCCGCATCGGAAAGCGAGTTTCCAAGCTCATTTATTCGAGGCAAAACGGAGAGGATAACGTAAGGAAGACAGAATGTCGTGTGAGAAATGAGCATAGCAACAAATCCGATCTTGTTATAATCGGCGATCTTGAATATGCTCATAACCGCTGCAAAGAAGAGCATCATAGACATACCCGTAACTATATCGGGATTCATCATAGGAATGTTGGTTACGGAAGTGATAGCCGTTTTGCAAATCTTACTTCTCATTTTATAGATACCCTCAGCAGCGGCAGTGCCTATGACAGTAGCAATAAGCGACGCACTGACAGCAAGAATGAGAGTATTTCTGAGTGCTATCCAAGCTTCTTCGGATTTAAAGAGCTCGGAGTACCAATAGAGGCTGAAGCCGGAAAATTCCGCTGTGCTTTCCGTTGCATTGAACGAAAACAGTATAACAGTAACAAGGGGGATATAAAGTATTGCGAAAATTAAGCAAAGATAGATACGGGAAGCATATTTTTTCATACTATTATACCTCCTTCGTCTGAATCTCCGAATTTATTCATTACTGTAAGAGATATAAGTATGAGGATCATCATTACGAGAGAAATTGCCGCTCCTACGTTGAGAGCGCCCGTAACGAACTGTCTTTCGATCGTATCTCCTATAAGCTCAAAAGTTCCGCCGCCGAGCTTTTGGGAGATATAGAACGTGCTTATCGAAGGAACAAGAACCATAGTTACGCCCGAAATTATACCCGAGCGTGAAAGCGGGATGATTACCTTCGTAAGAGTTGAAAAAGTATTGCAGCCAAGATCGCTCGCCGCCTCCCACATATTCTTATCTATTTTTGAAATGCATGTATATATGGGCAGAACCATATAAGGTAAGAAGTCGTATACCATACCGAAGATAACGGCTCCCTTTGTTCCTACAATTTGCATGGATGTACCGAGAAGCGTGTTGATAATGCCGCCGTTATCCAGTATTGCCATAATTGAATAGGTTCTTATGAGAAGGTTTGTCCACATTGGAAGCATCAAAAGCATACTTAAAATTTTCTGAGTTTTAGGTTTTGACTTTGCAATAATATACGCCAAGGGATAACCCAGAAGTAAGCAAATCGCCGTTGCGATAATAGAAAGCTCAAGCGATAGCCAGAATATTGATGCGTAGCTTGGAAGAGAAGCTATATTAGAGAACGAGAAGTGCCCATCGGAATCGGTAAAAGCGTAGTACAAAACTATCAGCAGCGGCAAAATAATAAAGAGAACCGCCCAAAAGATGTGAGGAGCCGCAGCGATAGAATTCATAAATGATCTTTTTTTGTTCATCGCAGCCCCGCCTTTCGTCAGAATTCTTCTGCCGTATCGGCATCGGAAAGCGTGTCCAACTCGTCGGAGAAGGACGAATAGTCTCCGAATTTGCCCGAATACTTTGATTTTTTCATAACGTGAATGGCGTCGGGTTCGATGAAAAGACCTATTTTTTCATCGGGAGCAACGTAGTCTGTGGATTGAATCATCCACTTGAATCCCTTGATATCAACAATTATTTCGTAGTGAACACCCTTGAACGTAACGCTTGATACGATACCGGTAAGCATTCCGTTCTCGGGCTTGACAACGTCAACGTCCTCGGGACGCACAACTACGTCGACGGGCTCGTTTTTGTCGTAACCTCCGTCAAGACAATCGAAGGTATGCCCTGACATACGAACTTTTTTATCCTCGAGCATAATACCGTCAACGATATTACTTTCACCGATAAAGTCGGCAACAAAGGCATTCTTAGGCTCATTATAAATATCGGTAGGAGTGCCTATCTGCTGAATTTCACCGTCAGCCATAACGACTATGGTATCAGACATTGAAAGCGCTTCTTCTTGATCGTGCGTTACGTAAATAAAGGTTATACCGATAGCTTTCTGGATAGTTTTAAGCTCGTTCTGCATATCCTTTCGGAGCTTAAGGTCAAGCGCGCCGAGAGGCTCGTCCAGAAGGAGGACCTTGGGATGAGAAACAAGAGCTCTTGCAATAGCAACTCTCTGCTGCTGACCGCCCGAAAGGGTACTTACGCTTTTGTTTTCAAATCCGACAAGTGCAACCATCTTAAGCATTTCGGTTACACGCTTTTTTATATCTTCCTCAGAAATTTTTTTCATTCTGAGGGGAAAAGCAATATTTTCATAAACATTAAGATGAGGGAATAAAGCATATTTCTGAAAAACAGTGTTTACCTGCCTTTTATGGGGGGGAACGTCACTGATCTCAGTACCGTCGAAGTAGAGCTCGCCTTCATCAGCGGTTTCGAATCCGCCGATAATACGAAGCGTGGTGGTCTTTCCGCAACCGGAAGGACCGAGAAGGGTAATAAATTCACCGTCTCTGATATAGAGATTTATGGAATTTAAAATAACTTCACCGTCATAAGACTTAGTGATTCCTTTCAACTCAATGAGCTTAGCCATTTTATTAAAATCTCAGATCCTTTCATTAAAACGCTCATCTGCGTCCAAAATCGGTGCATAGCGTTATTATTCGTCGAAATATGTATTATATTACGATGAAGGTATTATAGCAAAAAGGTTAGAGATTTGCAATAGTTTTTATAAAAGTTTTTTTGAAAATATTTGAAATTAAACGCAATCTGCCTTGATTTTCTATGATTTTTCTGCTATTCGCCCGAATAATTCTCTCGAAATCTCTTGAAATCTCGTTTTTTCTCTGGTTTTCTCTCAAAAAACACCTTTTTGTCATTTTTAACCGTTTTTATTAAAATGGCAGCAAATATAAAGTACAGCCAGTAACCTGCGTCAAGCATTTTCATAAAGTACAGGGCGATAATAGAAAAAAGCGATAGTAAAGCAAACGAAACGCCCCGGAGCAGGTGTATAGCGCGGTTACCGCATCCTAGCATAAGGGCCGTGCACTCGATTATTCTGTAACCGTCATAGCTTTCGATAGGAAAAAGGTTTGAGATAGCGGTAAACAGATTGATTATTCCGAGATCCAAAAGGTAACTGCCGGACTTGCAAAAGGGAAGTAAAATAACAAATGCTATTATATTCCACAACGGTCCCGCCGCAGCAATCAGAATTTCTTCCTTGTATGATAAGTTCTTTTTTGATTTGAGTCTGAAGCCCGATACAGACGACTTAAGTACAAGTTTTTTTGTTACCGCGTAAGATGCGATAATATGACCGGACTCATGAATTACGGCCGATATAAGAGTAATGATAGCGATATGCGGCAAATCGAATCCGAAAATAAGGAGTACCCAAAAAACAGTCGGAAGAATTTTGAGAATTATTTTTACCGTGCTAATAATTGGTTTGTTAATTTGCATAATTTTATTTTCCTCAAGATGTATATTTTCCACAAAAAACTTTTTTTTGGAAAAAATTAAGATTTAAAACTTGTTTTTAAAATAAATATATGCTAATATAGTACTGTATAAGAATTTGGAAATTCATAAATTTTATATAATAAGATGATTTTGCAGTTCTTTTTTGACGGATTCAAAATAAAAACAAATATCATATATGGAGGAAAAGAATGAAAAGGAAGATTTTGCTTGCTTTGCTCGTAGTGATGACTCTTGTATGTGTTATTGCTCTTGCATCATGCGAAGGAATTATTATTCCCGGTGTAACCGAAGGTACAGGCAACAACACGGGAAATAATACCGGTAATAACACCGGAAACAATACCAATAATAACACCGGCGGAGGAGTTACAACTTATTTGGTGAAATACTACTACGACGGTAAGGTTATCCATCAACAAAGCGTAAAGTCAGGTAACACTCTGACCTCTTTCCAGCTTGAGGAGAGAGATGGACTTGGAGTGAACGGTATGCTGTTTACTAACTTTTATGCTGACAGCGCGAAAACAAAAGAATTTGATTTCGATATGAAGATTACAAGGAACGTTAACGTTTACTGCCAGATTCTTCATACCGTATCGTATTATTTTGGTGATACTCTCGTAGCAGAGCATAAGGTTGATGCTCTTTCCGGCTATCTTACTCAGGCTCAGGCGGATGAGGTAGTTAATATGAGTAAAGTATACTTAGGTCTTTATACCGATAAGGAAAAGACTGTTGAATTTGATCCTGTCGCTAAGATATTGAGATCAATGAATGTTTACTGTAAGGACGTTCACGTTATTGACTACGTTTACATTGATACCTTGGGTACAGAGGTTAAAATTGAAGGTCTCAGACAGCGCGTTGATGCTGTAGACGGATTTACCGAAGCTCAGAAGCAAGAGGTATACGAGTATCTTTACAACGGCTTCAGCTTTGATTACTTCTGGAGCGATGCTAATCTTGCGGTTGCGTTTGATTTTGATAGCGTGCCGAAGAAGGATACTGTCGTTTATTGCGAAAGAGACGAGTACAAGGCAGGTAAGAACGTTAAATGGTCGTTTGACGGTAAAAATACTATTACCTTTACGGGAAGCGGCGATATGTATGATTACAAGTACAATACCGACGTTCCGTGGTATAACTATGGTGCGCTTATTGAAAATATAGTAATCGAAGAGGGAATTACCTCTGTTGCCGGTTGCGCATTCTATAAATTCAACAAGATCGGAAGCGTAACTCTCCCCGATACTATTAAGAGAATCAACAAGAATGCCTTCTACGAATCCTCAATAACCGATATCAACTTCCCGACGTCGCTTGAATCTATCGGAACGAGCGCATTTTCAACCTGCGAGGGACTTGTTCATCTTGATTTCAATGAAGGTTTAAAGACTATAGAAGGCAATGCTTTTGCTGACTGCGTAGGTCTTACCACTGTTGTTCTCACTCCTACGATCATGGGCTTCGGCGCATCCGCGTTTAAAAACTGTGTTAACATCGAGTCGGCTTATTATATCGGCACGGAAGCTCAGTTTGAGGAGATAGATATAAGCGTATCTAACTTCTGGATAGATCAGCTTGCTCATAAGTACTTCATCTCGCAGGAAAGACCCGAAAAGTCAGGTCCCTATTGGTACTACAATGATGAAGGCGAGATCTGCCAGTGGTATTACACTATCTGGTATTACGACAGTGTTGTCGCGAAGCTTCCTTTCACTGCTGATTATATTGACGTAGAGAACGGAATTTCTCAGGCTAACATTGATTTTATGCATAATGACTCGGAAACAGAAGGAACAGGTCATAACGGCTATAAGTTCGTTGGATGGTATCTCAAGGATAGCGATTATAAGAATCATTATGAATTCACCCTTGGAGAGAAATACAGCGAAAATATCAAGCTTATCGGCGATCGCGGAAATCTTTGCGGAGATAACGTTAAATGGTCATTTAATAAAACGTCCGGTACTCTTACCATAAGCAAGGTTGATAAAACACTTGATGACGGTGCAATGTGGAACTTCAAGTATTCCAACGATGCGCCTTGGTGGGCTAACTATCGTACAAGAATTGCTAAAATCGTTATCGAAGACGGTATTACTCATATAGGAAGCTTTGCTTTCTCGGAGATATATGACAATACGAATACCGCTTTCACCAATTTCAGCTACATAGATATTCCCGATACTGTTACAAGCATCCATGCTGACGCGTTCTACAGATGTCTTCGTCTTCTTTATATCTATTATGAAGGAACAGCGGAAGACATTTACGGAACTGAAACCATAGCGCCTACCATTCAGGGCTTAAGCTCGCTTAACTGCTTAACAGCGGATGGAAACGTTGCAATTGTTTATGCTAACGCAAC
The DNA here is from genome assembly GCA_017411605.1 of Clostridia bacterium. Taxonomy (GTDB): domain Bacteria; phylum Bacillota; class Clostridia; order Oscillospirales; family CAG-272; genus UBA1740. Next base: position 55,119 of record JAFQPR010000039.1, read on the forward strand.
GAATGCCGACTTCGCAACTCTCGGCGCAGGCTCGTATTGGGCGCAGATGCATACCGGAGCTGCAACGAACGATGATATTCGCGTTGCATGGTCTTATGATGCGGAGAACGGTACTCTTATTGTCGGCGGCGGCGATGAAAAGCACATTATGATCAACTACGTAAGCCACAGTCAGACGCCTTGGTATTCCTACAGAGATAATGTAAACACCGTTATTATCAATAAGAATATCACAGTTGTCGGATACTGCAGCTTCGAGGGTATGGAAAGCGTAACCTCAATAGTGGCTTCTAATCTTATCACGAAGATAGCAGATACTGCATTCTCGGGAACGGGTTACTACAATTCGGAGCTTGCGAATAAGGGCGTTGTATTTATCTACACGGAGGGTGTGGAGGCGCTCAGATACAGTCATCTTATCAAGGTTGATCCCGCAAAGGCAGGAGAACTGTTCGTCATTCCCGCAAGAACTCTTTCTATAGCTGACAATGCGTTTGCGGGTTGCTCGGGTATCAAGAAGCTTGTATTTACAAAGGATATCAAGACCAATGCGATCTATTCTACCGCACTGACGGGTCTTACGGGGCTTGAATCAATCTTCTTTGATGGCGATATTACCATATGGAGCAAGTATGATAATGTTTCCGGAAAGATACCCGAAACCGTTAAGGTTCATCACTATTTCACAAACAAACCCAATGATGCTATGCTTGAGGCCTATGGACTCACTCTCGATCTTTGCTGGCATTGGAAGAATAATCAGGAAAACAGCGAGCCTGTTATCTGGGCAGACGAAGAGGCTTGATTATCTCTCGCTAAAGGTTAGTGAAATTTAGCAATTAAATAATGCTGAGGCTAGCTCAAGTTGTAAAAAAATGAGCTAGCCTCTTTTGAATCGGGGGACAGGGGAAATTTAGAGCGAAAAACTTCGTTATTAAATTTTGCTCATTTACTTAAAATAAAGCTTTTTTCTTTATTTAAAGTCATTTTCGGTTGCGCCTAAATGCGCCGCCCCCTTTTTATTCGGTTCTGTCTGAATATGCAGCATCAAAGTATAAAATGCAGACTTATCAATGGGTGTACATATCCACCTCATATGAGTAAGTCTGCATTTTCATTTATTTTGATGTAGATTTCAGCTTAATCTTATCGGGAATAATTATATTTCTGTTTCCGGAAATATGCTTGATTGCTCCGTCTTTCGTTTCGACGATCAACCTTCCGTCAGCGCTCTCTACTCCGAGAATTTTGCATCTTTTTTTCTTGCCGTCTTCAATATATCTTGCTTTTACACCGCCGAGAATAAATTTGCGTTTGTAGTTTTCCATAAACTTTTCCGGTGTTTTGATCCTTTTCGGATAAAGAGCAAAGAATTTTGAAAGAATGTTTTTCGCAATGATAAGAGGAATCGATGTGTTTTCACTCTCGAAGACCTTTTTGATCATATCGGATAAACGCGGAGGAAAATATTCATCTGTAAGCTTGACTGTAAAGCTTATTATGATATATTCGTAAGCCATAAAGCTGTCAAGCTTACCTTCTGTAGCGATAGTTCCTATTCGCTCGCCCTCGCAGAAAATATCACTTACCCAGCCTATGCCGAGAGTTTTATCCGTCTGCTCTTCAAGAGCAGTGACAAATGCCACGGCAGACATAGCGCCGAGAAATCCTGCCTGAGAAGGGAAGATAGAAGGTCTTAAGATGCAGGATAAATAAACTCCGTGCTCGGATGAGCCTTCGGTGAGCTTTTGACCGAGCGAATTGTACTCAGTCTGATTTTCGGAAAAGACGACGTAACCGTCTGCATAGCCGATACGCGCATACGAACGTGCTAACGAATGTGTAGACGGAATTGAGTCATGACACTCGAGATGAAGTATTTTTCCGTCTTTTGTACGCATTATCACGTTTTTTGCCATACATCTTCTCCTTTCCGAAGTTATTTATCTGTTTTCCGTGCTCTGATTAATATGCCTTGCCCCAGTAAACTAGTTTTTTAGCCGCTCTGCCGCAACATACGCATTTTTCTGCGATAGGCTCACTGTCGAAGGGCATACATCTTGAAGTAACGTCTGCTGTCTCTTTGAGCTTTTCCTCACACTCGCGATCTCCGCACCACATAGCCTTGATGTAACCGTTGTTCTCATTTGCTATCTTTGTAAGCTCGTCGAGATCGTATGCATTGAACGTTCTGTTTTCTCTGTTAGCAAGGGCCTTTTCGTAAAGAGCCTTTATAAGAGCATCAAGTCCTGCATTTACCTCGTCAACAATATTGTCAACGGAAACGAAGGATTTTTCACGATTGTCGCGTCTTACGATAACACACTTATTGTCAGCAATATCCCTCGGACCGATCTCAATACGGAGCGGTACACCCTTCATCTCATATTCGGAGAACTTCCATCCGGGGCTTTGGTCGGAATCGTCCATCTTAACTCTGATTCCGGCAGCTTTGAGTGTATCATATATCTTACCCGCAGCTTCAAGAACACCTTCCTTGTGCTGCTGAACGGGGATGATCACAACCTGGATAGGAGCAACGGCAGGGGGAAGAACAAGACCGGAGTCATCGCCGTGAGTCATAATGATACCGCCGATAATTCTTGTTGAAACACCCCAAGAGGTTTCGTGGCAATATTTTAGCGTATTATCGCTATCAAGGAACTGAATATCGAATGCTTCGGCAAATCCTGTACCGAAGTTATGCGAGGTGCCGCCCTGAAGAGCCTTACCGTCGTGCATAAGTGCCTCAACTGTGTAAGTAGCCTTAGCGCCTGCAAATTTTTCCTTTTCGGTTTTTTGACCGCGGATGACGGGCATTCCCAGATCCTTTTCGAAGAAGTTAGCATAGATATTCAGCATCTGAATAGTTCTTGCTTCTGCTTCTTCTGCGGTTCTGTGAACGGTATGACCTTCCTGCCAAAGGAATTCTCTTGAGCGAAGGAAGGGACGTGTGGTCTTTTCCCAACGAACTACAGAGCACCACTGATTATAATTCTTAGGTAGATCTCTGTATGATTTTACTACGTTGGCGAAATGCTCGCAGAAAAGAGTCTCGGAGGTGGGTCTGACGCAAAGACGCTCGGCAAGTCTTTCACTTCCGCCGTGAGTTACCCATGCAACCTCGGGAGCAAATCCTTCGACGTGCTCTTTTTCCTTTGTGAGAAGGGATTCGGGAATGAACATAGGCATATAAACGTTTTCAACGCCTGTTTCTTTAAACCTAGTGTCGAGTATTTTCTGTATGTTTTCCCAGATAGCATATCCGTAAGGGCGAATGATCATGCATCCTTTAACGCTGGAATAGTCGATAAGGTCTGCCTTTTTGACTATATCCGTATACCATTTTGCAAAGTCTTCATCCATCGAGGTTATCTGCTCGACGAACTTCTTGTTATTGTTGGCCATATACTTTTAATATCCTTTCAAAGTATGTACGAAAAATTTAACGTGCATATAATTTTACATTATATTATATAACACTATTTAAATTTTGTCAAGACAGCTATAAAAAAATAGCCAAAAGTGCTACATTTTCGGGACTTAAACCCGTAAAGTTGAAAGAAATGCATAATTTTGAATATTTTTTGTGAAAGGACTTGCAAAAAACCATCGGATAAGGTATAATAGAGAAGTATTTTGCAAGAAAAATGAATTTTTTTGTATAAGGAATTTCAAAAAGCAAGGAAAAAATATGAAAAATTATCACAAACTCAGCCGAAAGGAAGCAGAAGAGCTATATTCTGATCTTTTGGCTAAATACAACTCATATAAATCGAGAGGACTGTCGCTTGATCTGTCGCGAGGAAAACCAAATTCCGATCAGCTTGATATTTCCGACGGATTGCTTTCTATCGATATGAGCAGAGAACTTTCCAAGACGTTAGAAGGCTTCGACTGCCGCAACTACGGAATACTTGACGGTGTCCCCGAGGCGAAGCATCTTTTTGGTGACCTTTTAGGTCTTAATCCCGACAACATAATAGTTGCGGGAAATTCGTCATTGCAGCTTATGTACGATGCATTAATGAGAGCCATGGTGTTCGGTACGTGCGACTCGAAAACTCCGTGGTGCCGTGAGAACGGACTTAAATGGATATGCGTAGCTCCCGGCTACGACCGTCACTTCAAGATTACAGAGGATCTCGGCTTTGAGCTTCTGACGGTGAAGATGACTGAGAGCGGTCCGGATATGGATGAAGTTGAGCGTCTTGCGCTTGATCCTAAGGTAAAAGGAATATGGTGCGTCCCAAAATATTCAAATCCCACGGGAAATACCTATTCTGATGAAACCGTGAGACGTCTTGCATCAATGAAGTGCGGTGCTCACGATTTCAGAATTATGTGGGACAATGCTTATGCTATCCACGCGTTCGGCGATAAGGATGACGAGCTTCTCGATATTTTTGCCGAAGCAGAAAAGTGCGGAAATCAGAACAGAGTGCTTTATTTCGCGTCAACCTCGAAGGTCACTCTTCCCGGAAGCGGTGTTGCGATCGTTGCGGCGAGTGACGATAATATTGCCGAGATCAAACGTCATATGGGAACGCAGACCATAGGATACGATAAGATCAATCAGCTTCGCCACGTTGAGTATTTCAAAAGCATCGAAAACGTTATGAAGCATATGAAAAAGCTTGGTGCTGCTATCAAGGTTAAGTTTGATATTACGCTTAATGCGTTGTCTATTCTTGACGGACTTGAAATAGCGAAGTGGACTAAGCCTTACGGCGGGTATTTTATTTCGCTCGATATCACCCTCGGCTCTGCGGCAAGAGTATACGAGCTTATGAAGAATGCAGGAGTAACGCTCACGAAGGTAGGTGCAACTTATCCCTACGGAAAGGATCCCGAGGATAAGAACCTCAGAATCGCTCCTACCTATCCTAAGGATACCGACCTCGCTCTTGCTTGCGAGATATTGACGCTTACCGTCAGGATGTCTGCTCTTGAGAAAATACTCAGCACTTAAAATCCAAAATATTCCCCGAGCGGTAAAATTAACTTTTACTACTTGGGGTTTTTTATTGACAAAATGATAGAATAATGTTAAAATATTTATAGTAATCTTGGGAGGATGCTATGCAAGACAAGATAAATTCGATACTAAAAAGGAGAATGCTATGCAAGACAAGATAAATTCAATACTAAAAAGGAGAACGCAAATGAAAGGCAGAATTAAAGGTTTTGTTTTTCCAACGGTAATAACGCTTATCTTTTTAGCGCTATACTATTATTTGGCTATACCCGCTATAAATCTTCGATCGGGTGGCTTCTGGGCTATGATCATATTTGCAGCTCTCGTATTTATGGGATGCTACATTTCATGGAATCATTCCACCTTCTTGAAGGAGATAGGCTCGTGGATAAAAGCGGTTGTAGTGGAAGATTCTAAGAAGAAGGGTAAAAAGAAAAAAACAAACGATTATGTTGTTGAGACCTCGGGAGTGCACATGCCTTCCATATCTAAAAAAATCAAGATAACTATTATCGTCATTGCGGCGGTTGTTATTTTAACTTTGCTTTTATGCTTCTTCACTTCGTCAAAACTTTTCAGAGCTAAGGCTTACCAGAAAATGCTTGACGTAACACCGGATTGCGATTTTTCAGCAGATATTGCTGAGATATCGATATCTCAGATACCGATTGTTGACAGAGATACTGCGGAGCGCCTCGGATCGAGGAAAATAGGAGAGGTTGTTGAGCTTGTATCGCAGTTTAACGTATCGAGCTATTATTCTCAGATAAACTATAAGGATAAGCCCTTCAGAGTATCTCCTCTTGAATATGCGGATATTCTCAAGTGGATGTCGAATAAAGACGAAGGTATTCCGTATTACGTATCAATTGATATGGCGACGCAGGAAACCGAGCTTGTGAAGCTTGGCGAGGGAATAAAGTATTCGCCATCCGAATATTTTTCTCGTGACCTTAAGCGCCATATACGTTTTGCTTATCCCACGAAGATGTTCGAAAATCTTTCTTTTGAGATAGATGATAAAGGTCATCCTTATTGGGTAATGTCGTATTATACCTATACGATAGGAATTGTCGGCGGTAAGGATATATCAGGTATAATTCTCGTTGATGCTGTAAGCGGAGAAATGACAGATTATTCTATAAATGAGATTCCGCAATGGATAGATCTCGCATACTCCGCAGAGATGGTCGTAAAGCAGGCAAACAATTATGGCTCGCTGAAAAACGGATTCCTTAACTCTATTTTCGTTCAGAAGGATGTAGTAGTAACGACCGAGGGATATAATTATATAGCGGTTGACGATGACGTATGGCTTTATACAGGTATTACTTCGGTAGTTGCAGATGAATCGAACATCGGATTTATTCTCATCAATATGAGAACAAAAGAAGCAAAGACCTATATGATAAACGGCGCTGAAGAATACTCGGCTATGGATTCCGCGGAAGGACAGATTCAGGAAAAAGGTTATACCGCTACCTTCCCGATACTTTTGAACGTTGCGGACAGACCCACGTATTTTATCAGTCTAAAGGATAACGCGGGACTTGTCAAGGCATATGCCTTCGTTTCGGTTGCCGATTATCAGATAGTTGGCGTCGCAGATAAAATAGAGGATGCAAAAAACGAGTATCTGCGTATGCTCGGTATTGATATCACGGATGATAGCGAGATTGGTGAAACAGAGAAATTTAACGGAAAAGTATTGCAGATCGCTACAGCGGTAAAGGGTGGAAATACTCTTTATTATCTTATAATCGAAACCGGCGAAAGCAAGAGCGAAATATATACCGCTGATATAAGGATAAGCGATATACTTCCGTTCCTTAAGGTTGGCGACGAGGTCGACTTTGATGCTGATGCAAACAAGAAAATCAGCAATATAGATTTAGCAGAAAACGGTGAATAAATCCGGCAGGGAAATATGAATAAAAAAGAAATTGCAGAAAGAATTGAATATTTAAGAAGTACTCTTGAATACAATTCAAAGCTTTATTATGAAAAGGATGCTCCGGAGATATCGGACTATGAGTACGATGCTCTGTTTTATGAGCTTGTTAAACTTGAAAGTGAGAATCCGGAGCTTGATTCTCCGACATCTCCCACGAAAAGAGTCGGCGGCAAGGCGCTTGATAAATTCGAAAAGTTTACTCATAACGTAAAAATGGGAAGTCTTACCGATGTTTTTTCACTCGATGAACTAAAGGACTTTCTTGATAAAACAGACAAAACCTTGAATTTCGGGGTAGAATACAGTGTAGAACCTAAAATTGACGGACTTTCGGTATCATTGATATACGAGAACGGTGTGTTTGTGAAGGGTGCAACCAGAGGTGATGGTATTGTCGGTGAGGACGTAACAGAAAATCTTCGTACCGTACGTTCTATACCGCTTACGCTTACCGAAAATCTTCCCTTTATAAATGTTAGAGGTGAGGTTTATATGCCGCGCCGAGTATTTGACGAGCTGAACGCTGAAAGGGAAGCCGATGGTCAGTCGCTCTTCGCTAATCCACGAAATGCTGCCGCGGGCTCGCTTCGTCAGCTTGATCCCAAAATAGCGGCATCAAGAAAGCTGGAGATATTCGTATTTAATCTTCAGGAAGGTTCACTTTATGAGGACGGAAGAGCATGCGTTACTCATTCGGAAGCTCTTGACAGGCTTTCGGAGCTTGGATTTACAACGCTCCCGTTCAGAAAAACGATTTCAGGCAGCGAGGATATTTGCCGACGTGTTGAAGAGCTTGGCGAGATGCGACCCGAGCTTGAATTTGATATGGACGGAGCGGTAATCAAAGTCAATAGCCTCAAGGATAGAGCTATCGTGGGTGAGGGCACGTCTACACCTAAATGGGCAGTAGCCTTCAAATACCCACCGGAGGAAAAGATAACAACTCTTGAATCAATATCAATTCAGGTAGGAAGAACGGGTGTTCTAACGCCCATTGCCAATCTCACTCCGGTAAAGCTCGCAGGAAGTACCGTTTCAAGAGCAACTCTTCATAACGGAAACTATATTAAGGAAAAGGATATAAGAATAGGGGATAAGGTTGTTATTCGTAAGGCAGGAGAGATTATTCCCGAGATAGTTGAAAGTATTAAATCCGAAAGAGCGAAAGATGTTCCCGAATATGAGATGCCCGGCACATGTCCTTCCTGCGGAGCTGCTGTTATTCAGGATACCGCGGGTGACGGAACTGCAATAAGGTGCATCAATCCCGTTTGCCCTGCGCAGATATCGCGTGCGATAGTTCATTTTGCATCGAAGGGCGCTATGAATATTGACGGATTAGGTCCCCAGATTGTAGAGTTGCTTATCTCGAACGGTAAGATTAGCGATATAGCAGACCTTTATTCACTCAAAGCAGAGGACGTAGAAAACCTCGAGCGTATGGGAAAAAAGAGTGCGGACAATTTGATTTCCGCTATTGAAAAATCAAAATCCGCAGGTCTCGAAAGATTGCTATATGCTCTTGGAATACGGCAAGTGGGGGAGGTCGCAGCGGAGGAGATCGCAGCAAGAATGCAGACTCTTGATGCCATAATCGTTGCCAACTATGAGGACTTTGCTTCAATGTCGGATATAGGCGAAATAACCGCTACTGCGATAGTTGAATTTTTCAAGGATGAAAGAGTTATTGGACTCATTGAAAGATTACGCGAGGCAGGCTTGTCGTTTAACGCCGTGAAGGAAAAGAAATCAAATATTTTTGAAGGCTTGACGTTCGTTCTGACGGGAACTCTTCCTACGATGACAAGAGATGAAGCTTCCGCGCTTATAAAGGAGCGTGGCGGTAAGGTTTCAGGCAGTGTATCTAAGAAAACCTCTTACGTTCTTGCCGGTGAGGAAGCGGGCTCTAAGCTTACGAAAGCAAATGAGCTTGGCATCGCTGTAATAGATGAAAACAGATTCATCGAAATGATAAATCAATGAAATGTAAAATAATATTTTCATTTTGAAGCATTTAATAGAAAAAAACGGCTGGGATGAAGCTGAACCCGAGAAAGGTATTCAGTTGCGTCCTGACCGTTTTTTTGTATTATTTAAAACATTTCATAAATTCCGATATCATACGTTCGCGATCGACTTCCTTTGCGAGCGTATGATTTTTTGCGAAGTCAAAAGTTGAATACGCATTATTATAAGCGGCTTTTGAATATGCCGAAACGTTAAGAGTGAGTCCTCTTGCAAATCCGTCGGTAATTACTGCTACGGGGGAGATTTCGCACTCGCAAATTCCGTGATCTTTTACGTAAAAAATAGCTAATGGATCGTGTAATACTCCTATTGATGAGCTCCAATCTTTCCATTTTTTGTAGATTTCCGAAACATATTTTTGCGCGTCGGATCCATTGGAATTTACAATACTTTTATCATTTTCTTCGTTGATCCTGAGTTTATGAGTAACGTCAGCTCCAAGACACTTTATATTATTTACGTTATCGAACATTATCTTTGCCGATTCGACGTCGCAAATAACGTTCCAATCCGAATATTGCTTGTAAAATGCGCCACCCATTATGACGAGCTCTTTTACGAGGTTCAGAGCCTCGCTGTCGCGCTCTATTACCTTTGCAATATTTGTAAAAGGCCCGATCGCTATAACTGTTAGCTCGTCCTTGTATTTTCGACAGGAATTAATAATAAAATTTATAGCATCATCATTATCTGCGGAATCGGGCGCATACTCGGATAATTCTATATCGGGCGTATATTGGCAGAGATCCGGATATTGCGCTTCGGCTTGCGCCAAGGGAGTGCCGTATCCTGCAAAAACGGGAACTCTTTCGTATCCTTTACCGTATAGCTTAAGAAGCTTTTTTGCTATTCTTGCTCTTTGAATCGTATTTTGAAAAACCGTTGTGATTCCGATAATATCAAAATCAAGCTCCATAGCGAAAAGAAGCGCAAAAGCATCATCTATATCATCACCTATATCGGTATCTATAATGACCTTAAGTTTTTTATTCATTTTCAAAGTCCGCCTTTGATGTAAGTATCATCCGCTCTTTTGTAAACGGATGCGTGAATTCTATACTTGTCGCGTGAAGCTTATAGGTTTTGTCACCGTTTCGCTCACCGTAGAGAAAATCGTTGCGCAAGGGATGACCTATGTGAGCCATATGTACGCGGATCTGGTGAGTTCTGCCCGTATGCAAGGTTATCTCACAGAGTGAATCTCCGTTCTCAAGTATCTTTTTAACCGTATATTCGGTTACAGCGTGCTTGCCGGAGTCGCAAACAATACGCTTTATATTTCCCTCAGCTTCGCGGTCAATAGGAGCATCTATTATAGCGTGATCAGGTGAGGGAACACCGGTTACGATTGCGGAGTATTTCTTTATGTAACCGCCTGACTTCATTTCGCGGGAAAGCTTATCTGCGCTTATCGGGTCTTTCGCTATTATTACTATACCGCTTGTATCTCTATCCAGCCTGTTTATTGAACGAAAAACGAAGCTGCGTGGTGCAAAATAAGCCATAACACCTTCGGCAAGTGTCGGAAGACTGTTTCCTCTTGACGGGTGAGTGGGCATACCGTAAGGCTTATTAACCGCAATAAGATAGTCGTCTTCGTAAATTATATCAAGAGGAATATCAATCGCTCGGATATTCTCACTGTTTTTTTCGGGAAGAACGACCAAAACAGTGTCGTCCGTATGAACGATAGCACGCATATGAACGTTTTCACCGTTTATAAAGACACCGCCGAACTTTACTCTTTTAACAAGTGTTACGGATAACTCCATAACGCGTTTCAAGTATTCGGAAATTTTCATTCCGTTATATTCCGTCGTGACTTTTTTAGATATTTCCTTCATAAATCTGCAATCCTCGTTATGCTAATTTGCAAAAACGGTATCTGCGGTACACAATAGCTTCAATCCGGATTTTCAAAGGTGTCCGCCATCTATTTCCGTGGCGTTTTTTCCATGGATAATGACAGTCTTATCCTCGGGAACATACTCGTCCGGAAAGTGTACCATAATATTCTCGGCTGTAAGCTTTGATTGCAATAGCTTTATATCTACGTTTGCTATACCGCATCCTTCGTCGATAGCCTGGCATGCGGCAATAGCGATAGCCTGACCTGTTATGATAGCGGGAGGAATAACTCTTATAAGATCCCAGCCGTATCCGGTTGCGGAAGCACTTCTGCCTGCAGTTCCGATATTAGGATAGTCCTTTCTGCAGAGTGCTCTGAGCGGAACTTCAAAAAGGTGATCTCTATGTTCAAAATCGTTTATTGCTCCAACTGAATCGTCAAAGTGACGGTAAGCATCATTTACTGTAAAATCATAATCACCGTTTAAATGGCAGGTAGTTCGGAATTGAGGCATATGCGGAATTGTAGCTACGTCGCGCGAGTTTTTATCTTTCGTAGCCTTGAGCTTTTCAAGCATGACCTTTTGATTTGTAACAAGGTAATCAGTGACATCTTCAACCGTGGTACCCGACCAGCGGGGAACACCTTCGGGCTGCCTGTCGCCCCAAAGACTTGCGCCATAACCGCCGATACCCGAATACGCATCGCGTATGTTCCCGCTCTCGGCAGCTTTTTTACATCCTTCGAGAGTTATCTGTTTGCAGGAATACGTAGCAAAATTCTGTCCTTTTGTATGGGGAACGCCGACCGCTCTCAGCACGTCAAGATCACCCGTTGTATCGATAAGCATTTTGCATCCGTAAAACTCTGTTCCGGATTTGCTGACGGTAACAACGCCAATGCATTTTTTACCGTCCATAACAGCTTCTGTTGCAACACAGTCATATAGAAGATCGGCTCCGCTTGCGAGCAGATCTTCGGTCATTTGCATAGCGAAAATATAAGGAGAAAATCTATTCGTATATCTTTTGAGTGTGGGCTCTTTGGGATCGCCGTTTTTCCATTCCGACGGAATTGTATCATATCCGTAAAGCGTGCTTTCTCTGACCCATTTTTCGCAAAGTCCGAATATTATCTGCTTACCGCGTCCGTTACAGAGCGGAACAAATAAATTTATAAGACCCAGTGTGGCAAGTCCGCCAAGAATAGTAGATTTTTCAAGCAATAAAGTGGATTTTCCGCATTTTGCTGCGCTAATAGCTGCGGCAACGCCCGCAACGCCTCCGCCACAAACAATAACGTCGTATTCCTTTTTAACGGTAAGAGTTTTCGATAATGTAAGAGTACTCATTGTTATACCTCTGAAAAGTTTTGTATCTTTCACCGGGCGGGAAGAGAATTAATCCAATCCAAAACAAAGGATAATATTAATTATCCAGCACGTTTATATTGCCGTTTTCCATAAGTCCGCTGACTGTACAGCCTTTATCGGCGGCATAAACGATATGTTCTATTATTTCTTTTGTGATAAGTTCACCAGGCGCGAGAATCGGTATTCCGGGAGGATAGCACATTACAGAGTCGGCGGATATCATACCGTCAGATGCGCTAATGTGCACGTTTTTTTTCTTAGAGTAGAAAGCTTGTCTTGGAGAAACTACGGTAATCGGAGAAATGTATTCATAGTTAAAACGCGAGCTTTCCTTTTTTGCGTATTTCTCGCGGAGATCGTAAAGCGCATCCGCAAGCTTAATATGGTCATCCTCCGTGTCACCGATAGCGCAGAGCGCAAGGATATTACCCATATCTCCGAATTCAAGCTGTATATTATATTTATCGCGCAAAATCGTGTAGACCTCTATTCCCGCAAGACCTATAGTAAAGGTGTTTACTGAAATTTTGGTAAGATCAAAGTCAAATATTTGATCCTTATCAATTATTTCTTCGCCAAAGGCGTAGTATCCGCCCATAGCGTTGATTTTTTTGCGCGTTTTAATTGCCATTTCGGTAATTTTGTTTATTTTTGCTCGTCCCTCGGTTGCAAGATATGAACGGGCAAGGTCGAGAGAAGCGAGCAAGAGATATGATGCGCTCGTTGTCATAGTAAGACCTATGATATTTCTTACGTGCTCGGGATCAATATTTTTTCCCGAGAGCAAAATGGAGCTTTGAGTAAGTGATCCGCCCGTTTTGTGCATACTGACTGCTGCCATATCCGCGCCTACGTGCATTGCTGCCGCGGGAAGTCCTTCACCGAAATAAAAGTGAGTTCCGTGAGCTTCATCGGCGAGAACGAGCATTCCGTTTTCGTGAGCGATTTCTACGACCTTTCGAATATCCGTGCAAATACCGTAATACGTAGGATTATTTACAAGGATCGCCTTCGCATCGGGATTGTCTCTAATGCATTTTTTGATATCAGAGATACGCATACCGAGTGAAATTCCTATAGAAGGATGCACCGACGGATTTATATAAACAGGTACGGCGCCCGCTAAAATAACCGCATTTATAACGCTATAGTGAACGTTGCGCGGAAGAATGATCTTTTCTCCGGGAGCGCAAGCACTCATAACCATAGTCTGCACGGACGCAGTCGTTCCTCCTACCATAAAGTAAGCGTTTTCCGCGCCGAATGCATCGGCGGCAAGCATTTCTGCCTCGCGGATAACGCCCCTGGGCTGGCAGAGGTAATCTATGCTTTTTCTTGAGTTTTTATCAAGTAATAAGCATTCCTTGCCGAAATAATCGGCAAGGAATGAAAGTCTGCCTTTGTGTCCGGGAACGTCAAAGGCTATCACTTCTTTTTTTGCCTCAGCTAAAAGCGCATCGGCAAGAGGTGTTAAAAATTGGTTCATTGATATTAGTTATCACTTTCTGCTTTCGTATAAAACTTCAGCCAGAATTCGTACATTTTTTTTGCCGCATCGAGCGCGTATTGGCAGTTTTCTATTTCTGTCCAGTAGTCATCCGAAAATCCTTCGCAATCTATTGCGCAAAGTCCGGAAAACATATCGAAATAGAAGGGAAATGCCTTGCATAGTGTAGGTTTGATGTCATTTATTGTGCATAGACCGTTGCATAGTGCCTTGCACGTTCCGTCCTTCTCAAGAGCCATTTTATAATATTTCTTTCCCATATGCTCGGATACAGCCTCTTCAATCAGCTCGGCATGACCTGAAGAATAAATTTTATTGTAATCCTCATCGGTTAAAACGATTTCCTCAAATGGGCGCTCGTCAATGCTGGTTAAATTAGAGGTTATACCTGCAAAAGGACCGCAGCAGCTGCTTTGGCAAAGATGCATTCTGCAGGAGAAGTTGATCATACCGTCTTTTATTTTAACGGAATTTTTTTTATTCATTGTTTTTCTCTTTCGCTTTTGACAAAATATCTATAAATCTATCGCATCTTATGAGGAGCGGCTCAATCATCCAATCCTTGAGCTCGCTGGAATTGCGATATTTTGGAATACAGTAATAGTCGTATATTTCTAAGGTTTTTGATGTAAGAATATGGCTGAGCCTGGATTTTTTACGTCCTTTTCCACGTATCAATTCATAACCTACGATGGCAATATTATCACGTTTAATACGAGTTTCCTTTACCGACGTTACTATAGGGAATATGCATTTTGAGAAATCTGCATTTTCGTCGTTGAAATAGTTATGTATTTCGGACGCTTCCTTTGATAAAGTCGAGCCATATTTTAAAAATGCGTAGAAGTTTGCTACTGCAAGCTTAAAGCTGCCTTCGTAAAATTCAGGAGCAACAACTCTTCCGTCGTTACGTGAAAGCGTTTCATAGTCCGATATAATGCACTCATCAAGCTCAGATTCAGTAGAGGAATGATAATCGATGAAAACATCCTCATCTCCTATGCACTTACGTATCCTTTTCGCATACGCGCGCTCTTTATCAACATTTGGGTGAAGATTTGCAACCTTAGGCAGATAATCCTTTATCGGCTCTTTTTCGAGATTTATCGGAATAATGAACATTGATTGCTTGGTAGGATCACTCGGATATTTTTTTGCTCTCCAAAGATGAGCGTGCTCTATTTCCATTGCAACCGCTTCTTTTCCTACTGATTTTTCACTGACGAATGCGACAACCAGCTTACACTCATCTCTGTCCATTGCATCCTCAGCTACTTTCTGCCAATTCTGTCCATGGTGAATATCGCTTTCATCAAAGAAGAATTTTAATCCCATTTTTCTCCAACGGTCAATGATGGGCTTTACCTTATCATAATCCTCGTGAGCATAGCTGACGAATATTCCGTAACCGGTAGATCCTTTTGAAAGACGTGAGGTTTGGGGATTATTGATCTTTGATAAAATATCCTTCTTCGAAAATTTCAGATAGCGCGTAGCGTTCAGACCGATACCGCTACGGCCGAGAAGCTCCTCGAGATGAGGAAGACTCTCACTGCGCGCAGAAATTTCTATAAAAGCATCAAAAAGTTGCTCAAGCGTGTGCCCTGCAGAAATATACTTTGGAGCAATAAGCTCGACATCACTGAAGTATTTTTCCTCGTCAAACGGAACTGTGTTTTCGAGGAGGGCAGAGTAAAATACACACATTGTTTCAAGAAGCTGAATGAGATCGTTTTCTACCGTTGATTCATCATTGTCAAGCATATCGTAATAATCGTCAATTGATAGAATTGTTTCAACGTCAGCAAAAAGATTATTGCTTCTGATTCCTGCTGCCTGAAGAATGTAGAAGGTTTTCCATTCTGCGTGAATTTCAAGCGTGCGACGAAGATAAGTCGGTGATTTCTTAGCTACGATATGTGTTAATTTATCAAGCGTGACGGATATTTTTCTCTCGCATATTTCTATGTATCGCTTGTATGCTTCACCATCTATAACTCCGCTATCGGTGAGCGCGCTAAGGTAAAGATCAAATATTTTATCTGAGCTCCAATCCATATCTTCGGGGGTATACATTATACAACGCACCGTTTTGAAAAGTCCCTCGGTTAAGAAGAGCTCAAACAGTATGCTGTTAAGATCCTTTACTTTGATTATAGGATATTTTGCTACTGCCTCGTAAAGATCTGTGTCTGCAAATACGAGCAACAATCTTTCTCGAATATCTATTTCTTTTTCAAACTCGATATTAGTTATTTTGCAGCAATTGAGTAAAACGTTCTCAGTTGCGTCAACCATCTTGTTGAGAAATTTCAAGTCGCACCAGCAATCATCCATAGAATACCAATTTGTATTGATATTAGCTGTCTTACATATAAGAGTAAGGCTTTCGTTAGACTTAAGTCTGCGGCATAATCTTCTTTCGTCGATATCTGTATCAAGCTTATCAAGACGTACGGTATCAAAGAAAAGCTCATTATTGGTTTCTCCTTTTGAAACCGCGCAGAGTATGTAGCAATCATCTGTAACTTTTTCAACAGGTTCGCCTATGGGATTGTTTTTGAAACTCAAAAATGAAACGAACGGAGAGGCTTTGATTGATAGCTTAGCGTCAGACGTTGTTATTTCAAATTTCATCGTTTTTTCAACGAAAGAAGTGTTTTTGAGTAACGGAAGTGCTTCAAGAACGTCAAGAAAAAGATTTCTGCTTATCGAATTGAGCATTGCCCGCGAGTTTTCCATAGTTACAGGCTCGTATGCTTTGTGAATCTTTATCAGCAGCTCGCGAGTAGACTGTGTAAACAAATTATAGTCTACGCATTCAGAGGAGGTTATGAAGTAGCTGAAAATATCGCCCTCGGATGAGAAGCCATCATCGCTGTCAGTGTCCCACATACGGAGTATTGGTTTCATAACCTTATCCGATAAATCAATTTCTTTTAAAGTTTTACCATTTTGCTGCGCGTTAGCAAAGCAGTAGGCTTGAGTTAGACCAAAATAGAATAGGAGAACCACACGAGTCAACCGGGGAAGATCATAATCTATTTCATACCAATAATCGGGATTCTCTAAATTATCTCCAAAGATGAAAGGCATCAAAGATTCATCGATGACGTTTCGCTCCTTGAGCTTCTTTAAAAAGTTCATATATTTTCCTTTTTAATGCAGTCCGCAACTGTATAGTCATAATTTGCCGCATTGTACTAATATTTTATATTATTTGCGCCTCGAAATTTGTTAAAATTCGTATGGCACCGCTTTGAAAAGTAAATTTTAGTGCTTTTAATCGATTTTGTTTACGAAAAGATAGGATTGTAATTATGTATATTACGAGTTGAAACAAAGTCTTTCAGCAAGAAGTTTATAGGTTTTATATGCAAACTTTGCATCATCCGGCATAGTGTTGTAATTTTCATAGGGCTCGATGGTTTTTGCGCAGTCACCCTCAAAAATGTTGCTTGAGCCTACAAGACGAGTTCCGAGAATGTGCTCACGCCATTTAAAGAGGGAAACTTCTTTAAGGGAGGTTTCGTATGAACAGAAGGTATCATCGATCAGCTTAGAGAATATATTTGCGATGTTTTCAATTCTTTTGAAGCTATCCTTTTGAAGATTCTCTGTGCCTTCGTTGCTGTAGGGAACGGCGGTAGGAAGAAGTATAACAGGTTTTTTGCAGGCTTCCTCACCGTTATCAAGTGCTTTCGCGTTTATTCTGTTAGCGATTTTCGAAAGGCATTCATAATAAACGTTAAGCTGATTTATAGTACCGGACGCAAACTGAAAAGTGGGACGCATGCAATAAACTATTACGTCAGAAACGTGGTTCAAAATGTGTGCCGTGCTTTGAACTCCTGCGCCGCAATCAAAGATAACGGTTGAAAATCCTTTTTTACCGCATTCAAATGCAATGCAGCTTTTGTTATTTAATGCCTGCTCGTTAGTAAGTGATACGTGAACGCCCTTGAATGCAACGTCAACACCGATAAATTTGACAGATCCGACAGGACGACCGAAGTAGTCCGAAACGTCTACCATACCGTCTGTAGGAAGGAAGTTTTCTATTGCCGCTCTTTTGGCACTTTCTTTATCAAATATATCGTCGGTCTGCTCGATAATCTCGATTTCGTCGAACAAATCTCTGAAATCATATGTTTCGTTGAGATAATCGTCGTCTGTTTTCATATCTTCGTCGGTCTGAGCGGTCTTATTCCTTTCGTTTACAAATTCCTTTGCGCGTACGATTCTCTCAAGGATCTGCGAAGTCGTTTCACGGATGTAAACACCGGATAAGAGTGTCTCGGTATCGATATTTTTATGCAGGGTACCGATTCTTGTTGCAATAGCCTCGCAGGAAACAAGACGCTCTTTGCTGATGCCGAACGTATTATCGCTTCTTATGGTCTTCAATAATTTGGGAGCGGAATTGATAAAGTCTTCCGCATTTAAAGTAGAATTGAAACGGGTAGAGAATTTCTTTTCGCAACCGAAAAAGTAAGTCAAGCCTGCGCTTTCGAGATCGGCATCGACAAGTAGAATAGGATGCTCCTTGCTGGCATTTAAAATCTCCGCAAGATGCTTTGTTGTATTGAGAAGCGTTGTTGTTCTTCCTGAACCGCCTTTATACGAATAGAATGTATAGCATTTTGAATTCATAACTGAAAATTCCTTTTAAATACTGTTTTAATGTGATGAGCCCGCTATGAGCTTACGATATATTTTGTCAAGATGTGCATTGGGGTTATTCCAATTCTTCGAGATTATCTCGGTGATTTCCTGGAATTGACTCTCGAGCTTGGACAATATCTGCGCAAGTGTTTTCTCGTCAAATACGTAAGCGGTAAGAGCGTCTTGTATAGCTTTCATGCTGACGTTTTTGTGCAAACCGATAAGGGCAGAGGCGAGTCGCTCGTATTCATCTGTGGAATCTCTTTCGGGAAGCTTATCGTTACCGAGTGTGCGCTGAACGTTTTCGATTTCGTTAATAATAACATTGAAATCTAAAGCAGCGCTTGAAGATGCACGAACAGGGGCACTTGTTTGCTGACCGGCAAGAGCCGTACCGAGTTTTTCACTTATTATGGCAGAAACCTTTTCATCAACAATGCGTGCGATATCGCTTTCATTTATTGTCGGAACTTCGTCTTTTGATACAAAACCGAGAGATTTTATAGTTTTCTTGCCTTCATCGGAATTGATATAGTTGACTATTTTTTTGTTAATGGCATCGTCAATTGAAGATGATGCTCCCTCGGATCCTCCGGATGTCTGCTCTGCGAGAGTTTTGTTCAGGTAGTCGCTATAGTCTACGAGGGCTTCGATCGACCGCTCAGTAACGGGCAAGCTATAATTTACACAGTCCCAAAGGTTCTTGACCTTGGTGTCCTTCTTCACAGTTTCGGTTTTAGGGCTACGGTCATCGCATATCATGTCAAACATATTGTCAACCGTGATATCTGCGCGCTCTATAATATAGAAGCAATATACAGTATTAGCGCGGAGAGCCATAGAAACAAGAGCGGGCTCGGTTATATCAACATCTCCACGAGCTTCCTCTATTCTCGTTTTTGATATCTCATTGTGTTCCCAGGGAATAATAAGCTCTGATGCGGAACTGTCCCAGAACGCTTTTCCGCTTCTTCTTGCCATACCGAAGTTCGTTCTCGCGGAATGAATTGCCTGATTCAGGTAATCGTTGAACATAGATGCAAAGTTTGCTCCGCCGTTCTTTTCAAAGAAGTAGGCATAATCGGATTCGCTCATTATACTCTTGTAAATCTTTTTGATATCATCTACCGCTACTGAATCGGCACCCTTCGCAATATTATCAAAACGCTTGTCCGAAGAGCTTGTGGTCAAAATATCTATAATATAATAAGTATAATACAGATTTATGTAATCCTTGCCGCCAAGCTTTGTAATTGTTTCGGACGAGGTCTGACGAACCATGCCTATTCTTGCCATTTCTTCATCGCTTAAAGGATTGCATTCAGCAAGCTTGGGAAGTATGGGAAGGCAGTTTTCAAGAAGCCACATCTGAAGATTTGACTTTATTTCAGCAACAACTTCTGTAATATTGTCCTTAGGATAAATATCCTTGGGAGTTTCACGATAATACGTATTTATAGCATCAACGGTCTTCCAATCATAGAAATCTTCAATGTTTTTAGATGAAGTATCATCAGATGAGTAATATTCAAGCTCTCCGAATATATAGTCGAGGAAGTCACCGAGAGATGCAGCTACCGCATAAGTGGAATAGAGTGACGGTTTAGCATCCTTGTCAACGGAAAAGCCCCACGCGCCGCACTGGAGCTGACCGTGAGCAATATGTGCAAGCGCATCTGCAATAAGTTCGATAGCCTTGCGCTCGAGCTCTTCACTGAGTGAAATAAGCCCCTGTCTGATTGCGTATATCGTAAGTACGGAGGAAGAGAGGACCCATGTAAGTGTATCTACGTATGCATGATTTTTATCAATAACACCCTCGGTTTCTTCAACACTGCGTAACGGAGATATCGTATATCCTTCGCTTTCAACGGAGTCATATAAGAAATTCAATGCTTTTTCTACTATGGCGAGGGTATCGGAATCGTTAGTTCCGGCGTAAACCCCTTTGTTTTCAGCAAAGCAAACGTATAAAAGCATAACCGACGTCAATCCCATAGCTTCGGATAAAACGCCGCGACCTGCTTCCATAAAATTGTTGTAATCTTCAAAGCATTGTTTTTTCTTCCACTCATCGTATAGAGCGATTTTTGTTTCTTTTGCTACTTGAGTAAGTTTAGCGAGTCTTTCATTCATAATGATATCTCCCATCATAAAATAAAATATTTATTATATTTTAACATATAATAACGATTTTTGTCAAGTATTTGCACTAAAATGAAAAATTTATTTATGCTGAAAAAGTAATATTTATTCGAATGACTGTTAACTGAATGTCGCTAAAGATAAATATCGGCAAATAAACTTTTTGAGAAATTCATTGAACTGGTAAAATATATCTCTTGACATCATTTGAAATGTGTGATACAATTTATATAAAGCGAACACGAGTTCGCATTAAGCGAGGAGACGTAAAATGAAAAGTTATATTGCAATAGATCTGAAGTCGTTTTACGCATCCGTTGAATGCGTTGAAAGGGGACTCGATCCCTTGACGACAAATCTTGTCGTAGCAGATACGTCGAGAACAGATAAAACTATCTGTCTTGCGGTATCCCCGAGCCTTAAGGCGCACGGCATTCCGTCTCGCCCAAGACTTTTTGAGGTAATAGCTGAGGTTGCCAAAATAAACAATCAAAGGCGGTGGTATGCGCCGTCACGTAAGTTTATAGGTGATACGTACGATGACGTATTGCTGAAGAATGATTCGTCGCTCGCTCTCGGATATATAGCCGCTGTACCGAGAATGGCGCTCTATATGGAGTATAGCGCCAAAATCTACGGTATATATTTGCGCTACTTCGCTCCGGAGGATATTCACGTCTATTCGATAGATGAGGTTTTTATCGATGCGACGAGCTATCTTAATACTTATAAAATATCCGTCGAGGAATTGACTTCAAAGATACTTCACGAGGTCGTGAGCGAAACGGGAATTACAGCCACCGCGGGTATAGGAACGAACCTTTATCTCGCAAAGGTTGCTATGGATATCGTGGCAAAGAAGATACGCCCTGATAAAAATGGTGTAAGAATGGCAACGCTTGATGAAGTGAAATATCGTAAGCTTTTGTGGGAGCATCGTCCGTTGACCGATTTCTGGAGAGTTGGAAGAGGGTATCTAAAGAAACTCGAAGCGAACGGTATGTTCACTATGGGAGATATAGCATTGATGTCACTTTTCAACGAGGAACTTTTATATAAGCTTTTCGGCATAAATGCAGAGCTGCTGATAGATCATGCGTGGGGCTTCGAGAGCTGCGGGATGGCGGACATAAAAGCATATAAGCCGCTGACGAACAGTATAAACTCGGGGCAGGTTTTGAGTTGTCCGTACACTTATGATAAAGCAAAACTCATAGTGCGCGAAATGTGCGATCTTTTGGTTTTGGATATGGTAGAGAAGCGCGTTGCAACAAATCAGATCACGCTGACGGTTGGGTACGACTCCGAAAGTCTGACCGCAAAAAATTGCGAATACCGCGGAGAGATCGTACTTGATTATTACGGCAGGCCCGTGCCAAAGCATGCTCACGGTAGCTACAATTTTAAAAGGCACACTTCGTCAACGGATGAGATAATATGCGGACTTATCGAAATTTTTGATAGGATAGTTGATAAAACGTTACTCGTAAGACGTATAAATATATCGGTCGGAAATCTCATAGATGAGTCGCGTCGTACGAGCGAGCGCGATGGGGCGCAAATGAATTTTTTCGTTGATTATGATTTGGAAAATGAAGAGGAAATCAAAAGAGAAATTGAATATTCGCGAGAAAAACAAAGGCAGAAAGCAGTAATAAATATAAAAAATAAGTTTGGCAAAAACGCAATTCTTAAAGGAATGAATTTCGCAGAGGGCGCGACTACGATAGATAGAAACATGCAGATAGGAGGTCATAAAGCATGAGAGAAAGATATGAGAAAATACTTTATTTAGGCCACCATGTTTCGCAGAGTCGCAAGCATATGTCGAACTATGAACGAGCCGCTCAATTCGCTCCTTATGCCGCCCTCGTAGGTTATGACCGTGTTGTGAAAGAAACCGCAAGACTTACAACTAAGCGTATAGAGCTTGATGAATATGAGATTGAAAGACTGAATGCGGAAATAGTGGATCTCGAATCGAGAAAGGCGGATGCTCGCATTCGAATAACATATTTTGTTCCGGATAATAAAAAAAGCGGAGGCGCGTATGTTACTGCCGAAGGAAAAATAAAAAAGATAGACGAATATCTTGGATCTATAATTATATCCGACGGAACAAAAATACCTATATCCGAAATAATAGACGTGGAAGAAATTTTTGATAATTCAGTATAAAATATTGTAAATCAAATAAAGTTGTGTTATAATGAATTTGGCGGCAAGACGCAATGTTTGCTGCTTATAAATTAGAATAATAAAGAGGTTTTAAAATGATTTTCGAGCATCTTGACAGAATAGTTTTCGCAGGTGATTCGGTTACGGATATGGGAAGCACAAACCCCGTCGGCGAGGGACTTTTTGATAACGTTGGCAGGAGTTACGTAAGAATTGTTGAAAATATGCTTGCAACCTGGTATCCTGATGTTTTTATCAGAGTAACAAATTCAGGTATCGGAGGAAATACGAGCAGAGATTTATTAAAAAGATTTGATAGAGATGTAGTTGAACTCGAACCCGATTGGGTGTCGATCTGTATAGGAATAAATGACGTTTGGCGTCAGTTTGATTCTCCTGCAATAACGTCCTCACACGTATTACCCGAGGAATACGAGCAAAACGTAGAAGAAATGATACTCAAGGTCAAGGATAACGTTAAAGGCGTATTCATCCTTTCGCCTTATATTATCGAGCCAAATTCCGAAGATATGATGCGTGCCAGAATGAATGAGTACGTAGCTATTGCAAAAAAGCTTGCTGAAAAGCACGGATGCAAGTTCGTTGATTTTCAAAAGATGTATGAGGAATATTGCAAGATAAGGCATTCGTCCTACATAGCCTGGGATAGAATTCACCCGAATCAGATAGGCGCGACTCTTATGGCTAAGGAATTTCTCAAGGTCTGCGAATTCGATTTTAATAAGTAAAAAAGAGATCTGAAAAAATAAACAATGTTATAAAAAACAAAGGAGGCTGTCTCATTAAGATAGCTTAAAAAAGAAAAAAGGGACTGTCTCAAACGCTCTAATATTTGCATTTGAGACAGCCCCTTTCTACTCGCAGATAATTTTATCAAGCTCGTTTGTTCGACAGACAATATGTGTATAGCGTTCGCCGCGCTTGGTATAGTCAGCCAAAAAATAACGCTTTGCCGACTGCTCTAATACAACTCGTCGTAACTCTGTTTCTCCTTCCGACCAATCGCTGACTACATCGTCGTCAAAGCCAGCACTGGAAAAAAACATTGCATCAAAATATACCTTCCGCACTGTATTTATTGCTGCCGAACCAACATAAGCCAGAGATTCCGACAACAATTCACCACCTGTGCAAACCGTACGAATTTTCGCTTCCGCAAGGCGCATTGCCGTGTCGACGCCGTTTGTATATACGGTCAGATGCTCGACGGCGGCAAGGTACGGTATCATATACTGCACTGTCGTAGAGGCATCGATGAATATCGTGCTATCCGCTTCTACCAATGCCGCCGCCTTATATGCAATAGCATTTTTCTCACTTTGATTACGCTGACGGCGGATGATCTGCGGCGGCCGCAGTGATAAAACCGATTCTGCGCCTCCGTGGTGTCGACGAAGCAGACCTTGTTGTTCCAGCTTTTCAAGGTCGCGTCGAATCGTGGAACGACTTGAATATGTTTTTTTCGAAAGCTCCGCAACACTAATAACGCCGCGGCTGTTAACAAGTTGAAGTATTTCTTCGCTTCTGCTGTTTTTTGACATGACTTTCTCTATTCTTGCTCATTTGAGCATAATTTTGATGCAATTCACGCACAGAAAATGATTCCACGCCAATATAGCACCCATGCATTGCGTTTTTTGCTCGTTTATGTTATAATTCTATCATAAAATCAAAGTCTTGTCAAGACTAAAACAAAAGGAGAAGAACTATGTATATAGAAGTTGCTGCCCATCGCGGAAACGTTGCGGAATATCCCGAAAACACAATACTCGCATATAAGTCGGCATATGAGATCGGCGCTGATATGATAGAGCTTGATCTGCATATGACAAAGGATGGCGAGATCGTCCTTATTCACGATGGAGATCTTGCGCGTACAGCTGATGTTTCGGGCAAGATAAGCGCGCTGACACTTGATGAAGTATTGCGCGCAGACGTCGGTATAAAGAATGGCGAAAGGTTCAGAGGAACAAGAGTGCCAACCCTCCTTCAATTTTGTGAATTCGTTGCAAATGAAGACCCTGCTATGCAGTTCAATTTTGAATTCAAGGATTATTTCAGCGACGGTGAGGAACGGGCAAAGGTGTGCGCCGACAAGATCATTGCAACGGTTGACAGCTACGGTCTTTGGGAACGTAGCTTTGTTAACAGCTTTGACGGAAGACTGCTTAAGTACGTAGAGGAAAAATATGACGGGCGTTTCCGACTTCACGGATTTTATCCCTACAGTATCCTTGGGGATACACGTCCCGAAAAGCTTTATTGCGCTTGCCTTTGGGCGTATAAAAATCCCGATGGCACTCCTGCGTTTGAAGGCGTTGTCAATCCGAAAAAGGATTTTGATGCTCTCATAGCACAAGGGGTTCGTCCTTGGGTTGGTGCATCTGTTCGCACCATCGAGGATATGAAGCTCGCGGCAAGTCTTGGAGCAAAGCTGATAACCTCCAACGAGCCTGCGTTTATGATAGCAGAGCTGGAAAAAGCAGGACTGCGAGTCAAGGAGTAATCGTATGATAAAGGTATTTGCATTTGATCTTGACGGCACACTCACGCAACACAAGACACCGCTGGACGTGAAAAATCGAGCGATCCTTGAACAGCTTTCACAGCGTTACACTCTGCTTATGGTAGGTGCGGGAAGCTGTATGCGTATCCACAATCAGCTTGGCGGATTCCCTATGG
>JAFQPR010000040.1 GCA_017411605.1 Clostridia bacterium
AAACTCTCGGCAAATTCATAGAAATGAATTTGCTGAAGAAATTGAAAATTTCTTCGTGATATCTTGATGTCCTGCGCAAAAATGTCCGAAAATGCCCCTGCAGGGTCGCTTTCACATTTTTGCTTGTCGAATAATAATATCACCGCGATTTTTCGGAGAAAAACTCTCGGCAAATTCATAAAAATGAATTTGCTGAAGAAATTGAAAATTTCTTCGTGATATCTTGATGTCCTGCGCAAAAATGTCCGAAAATGCCCCCGTGGGGTCGCTTTCACATTTTTGCTTGTCGAATAATAATATCACCGCGATTTTTTTGGAGAAAAAACTCTCGGCAAATTCATAGAAATGAATTTGCTGAAGAAAATGCCTTTTTCGACGTTTTGTGTGCGTTTAGTACACCGTTAACTTATAAATATAGAAGCTTCTACCCCGATTTTGGGGGTAGGAACTTTTTATTCACGAAAAATAGGATCAAAAGAAAAGAAAGGAAAAGACAATGAAGCTTATCAAGCGTAACGGTTCCGAAGAGATATTCGACCGTGAAAAGATCGCTTCTGCCATTATGAAGGCAAACGAAGCAGTTGATGAAGATGAACAAATTACCAGAGGTAAAATAAATAAAATAGCGGCTCACGTTGAATCCAAATGCGAAAAGCTCGGTAGAGCGGTAAGCGTTGAAGAGGTTCAGGATATGGTTGAGAACGAGCTTATGCGCTCGGGTGCCTTTATCCTCGCAAGAGCCTACATTACTTACAGATATAAAAGAGCTCTCATTCGCCGTACTAATACTACAGACGATCAGATACTTTCTCTTATCGAGTGCAATAATGAGGAGGTAAAGCAGGAGAACTCAAACAAGAATCCCACCGTTAACAGTGTTCAGCGTGACTATATGGCAGGAGAGATATCCAAGGATATCACGAGGAGAATACTTCTCCCCCAGGATATAGTAAAGGCTCACGAGGAAGGACTTATTCACTTCCACGACTCGGATTATTTTGCTCAGCATATGCATAACTGCGACCTCGTAAACCTCGAGGATATGCTTCAGAACGGTACGGTTATCAGCGGCACGATGATAGAGAAGCCTCATAGCTTCTCGACGGCGTGCAATATCGCGACTCAGATCATAGCTCAGGTTGCATCTAACCAGTACGGCGGTCAGTCGATAAGCCTTGCGCACCTCGCGCCCTTCGTTCAGATCAGCCGAGAGAAGATCAGAGCTACCGTAACGGGCGAGCTTGCCGAGATCGGCGTTAACGACGAGGCAGCTATAAATAAGATCACCGAGGCAAGACTCCGCGATGAGATACGCCGCGGCGTTCAGTGCATTCAGTATCAGGTCGTAACTCTTCTTACAACTAACGGACAGGCTCCCTTCATCACGATATTTATGTATCTTGGCGAAGCAAAGAACGAGCAGGAAAAGGCAGACCTCGCGGTCATTATCGAGGAAACTCTTCTTCAGCGCTGCCAGGGCGTTAAGAACGAGAAGGGAATTTGGATAACTCCCGCATTCCCGAAGCTCATCTACGTTCTTGAGGAGCAGAATATACATAACGATTCACCCTACTATTATCTTACCGAGCTTGCGGCAAAATGTACCGCAAAGAGAATGGTTCCCGACTATATCTCCGAGAAGATAATGCTTCAGAATAAGGTGGACAGCAACGGTGATGGTCATTGCTACACCTGTATGGGCTGCCGCAGCTTCCTTACTCCTTACGTTGACGAGGAAGGTAAGCCCAAGTATTACGGACGCTTCAATCAGGGCGTCGTTACCGTTAACCTTGTTGATATCGGTCTTTCCGCTAAGGGCGATATGGAGAAATTCTGGGAGATATTTGACGAGCGTATGGAGCTTTGCCACAGAGCGCTTCAGGCGCGTCACGAAAGACTCACGGGAACACTCTCCGATGCAGCTCCCATCCTTTGGCAGTACGGCGCTCTTACCCGTCTTCCCAAGGGTGAGCCTATCGATAAGTACCTTCACGGCGGTTATTCCACTATCTCTCTCGGTTATGCAGGTCTTTGGGAATGCGTAATGTCCTTAAATGGCAAGAAGCTCACCGAGCCCGAGGGCGAGGAGCTTGGTCTTACAATAATGAAGAAGCTCAACGAATATACCGCAAAGTGGAAGAAGGCTGAGAATATCGACTATTCTCTTTACGGAACTCCCCTCGAGTCCACCACTTATAAATTCGCTAAGTGCCTTCAGAAGAGATTCGGTATCGTTCCCGGTGTTACCGACAGAATGTATATCACGAACTCCTATCACGTTCACGTAACCGAGCCTATCGACGCGTTTGATAAGCTTACTCTCGAAGCTAAATTCCAGGCTCTCTCGCCGGGAGGAGCTATCAGCTACGTGGAGGTTCCCGATATGCAGAATAATATCGAGGCTGTTCTTTCGGTTATGAAGTTCATCTACGATAATATTATGTATGCCGAGCTCAATACGAAGAGCGACTTTTGCCAGGTCTGCGGATATGACGGAGAGATACAGATAGTTGAGGACGCGGACGGTAAGCTCGTTTGGGAATGCCCGAACTGCAAGAACCGCGATCAGTCCAAGATGAACGTAGCGCGCAGAACCTGCGGTTACATCGGTACTCAGTATTGGAATCAGGGAAGAACGAGCGAAATTCAGGACAGAGTTCTTCATCTTTAATTAAAATAACGGAAACGGTCGGCTCGGATCAAAGTCTTGGGCTGACCGTTTTTTATTATTTTATCAATTATATGCTTTAAAATATCAAATTTTTTATCTGTTATAATAGAGTTATTGACTTAAATGCTTAATAATGATATACTGAACTATAAATAATTTGTTTGGGAGAAAATTATGCTTGAAAAACATCTGATAGTAAAAACGTATCCGAAAGCAAACGAAAAAAACATCGTTCTTTTCGGGGATTATAGAGTAACCGTCCTGTTCGACCGTCTTTTTAGAATAGAGAAGAACAAAAAGGGAGAATTTCTCGACGATGCGACTCAGAGCATCTGGTACAGAAATATGCCAAAGGTCGATTTTGAAATTAAAACCGCTGCGTCTTATATCGAGATATCGACAGCGTACGTCACTCTTCACCTTGCGAAAACCTTTGAGAAAAGCTATATTCTTATTGACGGCAAACGTCAGCCTATAAATAACGACGGCAACCTTCTCGGTACGACGAGAACTCTTGACTGCTACGACGGAGAAGTGTGCATAAGAGATAACTCGAAAATCAAGCTTGGTACGGGTGTTTGCTCGCGTACTGGCGTTGCGGTAGTTGATGATACCGAGTCGCTTCGTCTTCTTGAGTCGGGAAAGCTTGAGTCAAAGTCCTCGGACGAGTTTGATATCTACGTTTTCGCGTATGGAAACAAGTACAGAGAAGCAGTAAAGGCGCTCTTTGCCATTACGGGAAACGCTCCGCTTCTGCCGAGATTTGCATTCGGTAACTGGTGGTCGAGATACCATGCGTATACCGATGAAGAGTATATTCACGTAATGGATGAATTTGAAAAATACGGTATTCCTCTGACCGTTGCTACGGTTGATATGGATTGGCACTACTCGAACGACCTTGACGAGCAGAAGGGAATTACCGCCTCGGGCAAAATCGGAGATGCCGAGCGAGGCACTCTTGCGGATAAAAATTGGAGAATAGGCTGGACGGGATACTCCTGGAATCAGAAGCTTTTCCCCGATTATAAAGCATTCTTAAAGGCTCTTCAGGATAGAAACCTTAAGGTAACTCTTAATCTTCATCCTGCTGACGGCGTGCGCTATTTCGAGGATATGTACGAGGAGATGGCAAAGGCTATGGGCGTTGACCCGAAGAGCGAGAAGCAGATAAAGTTCGATATTGCCGACGATAATTTCGTTAATAATTACTTTAAAATACTTCATCATCCCTATGAGCGCGACGGCGTTGATTTCTGGTGGATAGATTGGCAGCAGGGAACGAATTCAGCCCTTGCGGGACTTGACCCTCTCTGGGCGCTTAACCATTATCACTTCCTCGATAACGGACGCGACGGAAAGCACGCGCTTCTTATGTCCCGATATGCGGGTATAGGCTCGCATAGATATCCTATGGGCTTCTCGGGAGATACTGTTATCTCCTGGGCGACGCTTGCGTACCTTCCTTACTTCACCGCAACCTCAAGCAATATAGGCTATACATGGTGGGGTCACGACTTTGGCGGTCATTTTATGGGCGTTAAGGATAACGAGCTTTACCTAAGATTTATGCAGTTTGCAGTATTCAACCCTATAATGAGAATGCATTGCACGGATAGCCTTGTTCTCACCCAGGAGCCGTGGGCATACGAAAACGGTATTTCAGAGCTCGTAAGAGAAGCGCTCAGACTCCGTCACAGAATGATACCGTTCCTGCACAGCGCGAATAACCGTACTCACTCCGACGGTCTTGGACTTATGGAGCCTATGTATTATGAGTATCCCGAGTATGAGGATAGCTATCGTGCTAAGGATCAGTATATCTTCGGTGGCGAGCTTATCGCAGCTCCCATTACCGAGCATAGCGAGCATCTCGGGCTTACGAGAAAGCAGGTATGGCTTCCCGAGGGCAGCTTCACCGATATCTTCACGGGCGACGTATATAACGTTGGTGAGGGCGGCAGATGGGTAACTATGGTAAGACCCTTGAACAGTATTCCCGTTCTCGCAAAGTCGGGCGCTGTCATTCCGCTTTCCAATGACAGTTCAAACAGCACGGAAAACCCGAAGTCGCTTGAGGCTCTCGTATTCTCGGGCAATAATACCTATAAGCTTTATGAGGATAACGAGCTCGGAGTCTCGGCTTATACTGTTTTTGAAAACAAAACGCAGGAGGGTAAGCAGGCGGTGAAGCTCCGCTTCGAAGGAAAAACCGAGGTTCTTCCCGAGCACAGAGATATTACGCTTACCTTTAAAAACATAGTCGTAAACACCGCGGTGGATGCAAATATAGGACTTTCGGATAAGCCGTTTGCCAATATTACCGTTCTGAAAAACGGTAAACCCATAGATTTCAAGGCGTCGAAATACTCCACCGTCAGCGTAACGGTATCCGATATAGACTATACTGCCGAGTATGAGATTTTGGTAGAATACAGCGTCTTGTCCGAGCTTTCGCAAAGAAAACGCGAGGTGCTTCTCAAGCTTCAGCGAGCTGAAGGGGCATTCTCGGTAAGAAGCGCGCTCAGCAAAAAGATAAAGGACGCGCAAAGCACCGAAAAGCTAAAAGGCGTCATTATGACCTCAGACCTTTCAACTATAGACAGAATAAGACTTTCCGAAACCGTAGTTTAAATTAAAAGTTTAACTGCCGCAGAGCGATAAAAGCTTTTGCGGCAGTTTTTTACCGGAGAATATATTTTTGATTAAAAACATTTTTAAAGGTTGACAAATCCGACGTAAAGTGATATAACTTACATAGCGGCAAATTGCCGAAACGGAGATGTAATATGAATTCGAAGTTGAAAACTAAAAAGAACTTCACGGAGGGACCGATATTCTTCAGAATAACCCTCTTTGCCATCCCGATAATGCTCACAGGTATTTTGCAGGTTTGCTACGGTATGGCGGATAATATCGTAGTAGGACGCTTTTCGGGAGATACTACGGCGCTCCCCGCAGTAGGAAGCACGGGAACTCTGGTGAATTTAATACTGAATCTTTTGCTTGGTTGCGCCGCGGGAACGAGCGTAGTCGTTGCTCAGCTTTACGGAGCGGGGCAGAGCAAACGGGTTGAGCGCACGGTACATACCGCGCTTACGTTCTCCTTATTTGCCGGTATTTTTATGGCCCTTCTCGGACTTGTCATCTCAAGACCAATGCTCACTCTTATGGGAACGAAGCCCGAGATACTCGATAAGGCGGTTCTTTACTTCCGTATAATCTGCGCGGGAATTCCGGCGTCTGCCGTATATAATTTCGGCGCGGCAGTTCTCAGATCTGTAGGAGATTCCAAAAAGCCTCTTATAATCCTCTCGTCAACGGGAATTATCAACGTAGCATTGAACCTCGTTTTCGTTATACTCTGTAATATGACGGTAGAGGGCGTCGCTCTCGCTACCATTGTTTCTCAATACGCCTCGGCGGTATGGGTAATTCTTGCGCTCGCAAGATATGAAGGTCGCGGCGAGTGCTACGGATTTTCATTCCGTAAGCTATGCTTTGACGTGACGCTGATAAAGCGCATACTCAGATACGGTATTCCGACGGGACTTCAGTCGGCAATGTTCAGCGTGTCGAATATGCTCCTTCAGAGCGCGGTAAATACCTTCCCGACGACGACCGTTGCGGCAAATACCATAGCGGGTAATATTGACGGACTTACGTATACTGCTATCAACAGCTTTGCGCAAGCCGCAATGACCTTCACGGGTCAGAACTACGGCGCGGGCAAGGTCGAGAGAATAAAGAAGGTAATGATTTTTACCGTATTGCAGACGATTATCGTAGGTGTGCTTATCGGGCAGATAGAGCTTCTTTTCGGTAAGCAGATAGCTATGCTCTATATAGACCCAAGCGACCCGAATAAACCTATCATTCTCGATACGACGATGAAGATAATAACTCTCCTTCTTTCCACGTATTTCATATGCGGTATTATGGACTGTATGTCGGGCGCGCTCCGCGGTATGGGCTATTCTATTCTTCCTATGCTGATAAGCCTGAGCAGTATATGCGGCCTCAGGATCCTATGGGTATTCTTTGTATTCCCGCTCGAGAGAATGAATAACATTATGGGACTTTTCACCTGCTATCCCGTAACTTGGGGTACGGCATCTGTCATATTTATCGTCTTTGCCGTCTTTGCGTACAGGAAGCTTAAAAAAGCGCTATCTAAAAGTACTAATTAAAATCGAATAGCAAAAGCCATATGCAAAGAGCGCGGTTATACCTTGATGCGTATGGCTTTTATTATTTTATTTCTTTTAATTAATAAGGGACTGTAAAAGGTTGACAAAACGCCCTAAAAATGGTATAACTTACATAGTGCCGAATTTTGGCGAGCGGGAGAGAAACGATGAATCATATGCTAAAGCCGAAGAGAAACTTTACCGAAGGACCGTTGTTCTTCAGAATAACACTTTTTGCGCTTCCGATAATGCTCACGGGCATATTGCAGATAGCGTACAATATGGCGGATAACATTGTCGTCGGTCAGTTTTCGGGAGACCCAACGGCGCTTGCCGCGGTAGGAAGCACGGGAAGCCTTAATAGTCTGATAACAAATTTACTTTTAGGTATAGGCGCGGGAACGGGAGTCGTCGTATCTCAGTTTTACGGTGCAGGTGACTCTGAAAAGGTTTCGAGAAGCGTTCATACCGCAATGCTTTTCTCTCTCATCGGCGGCATAGTTATGGGGAGTGTCGGATTTGCCATATCAAGACCCGCGCTCGCTCTTCTCGGAACAAAGCCAGAGGTCATAGATTCCGCAACGCTTTATCTCAGGATAATCTGCGTCGGTATTCCCGCAAACTCGGTATATAATTTCGGCGCGGCAATAATGCGCGGAACGGGTAATTCAAAGGTACCTCTCTTTATTCTCGGCAGCGCGGGCATTTGCAACGTTTTGCTCAATCTTTTCTTCGTAATCGTATGCGGTATGTCCGTTGCGGGCGTTGCTATCGCAACGATAATTTCTCAGTATCTTTCCGCTGCGGCTATCATAATTATTCTGCTTATTAAAAAGGATCAGCCGTACGGTCTTTCATTATCGAAGCTTTGTATCAGCAAGCCGTATCTTTTGAGAATACTTCGCTTTGGAATTCCCGCAGGTCTGTCAAGCTCGATGTTTGCCGTAGCAAACGTTATAATGACGGGCGCGGTAAACAGCTTCCCGACAACGACGGTAACGGCAAATACCATAGCGAGCAATATAGACTCGTTAACGCTTACCTCTATGAGCTGCTTCGGTCAGGCATCAATGACCTTCAGCGGTCAGAACTGCGGCGCAAAGAAACCGGAGCGTATCAAAAAATCCGTTTTTTACTGCGGCATCCAGGTGTTTACCGTAGGTGCTATCGTTTCGATGCTGGAGCTCATCTTTGCGCGTAATCTTATAGGACTTTATCTTGATAAGTCAATGGAAAACGCCGCTACCGTAGAGGATACAGCCGTAACGATTATGACCTTAATGCTCTCGACCTACGTGATTTGCGGTCTGCTCGACGTTGTATCGGGCGGTATCAAGGGACTAGGCTATACAATGACGGCGATGATAATAAATATGGTATTTATATGTATTTTACGTGTAGTCTGGATACTCGGTATATTCCCGAGCATCGGAACGGTCGTCGGTCTTTTCCTCGCGTATCCGATAAGCTGGACGTTGGCATTCATAACGGCAATTATATCTCTTGTTGCGGTCTACCGCAGATTCAAGCGCAGTCTTAACGCGGCAGAACTGCCGATTACCGAAAAAACAGTTTAAAAAACAGAGGGAGGTCCTTAGTGGGACTTAAAATAGGGAATTTGGCTCTCTGCCGCGGTTTGTTTCTCGCGCCTATGGCGGGATATACCGATAGGGCGATGAGAGTAGTGTCGCGTGTGTGCGGCGCAGAATTTTCAACAACCGAGATGGTTAGCGCAAAGGCTGTCGTTTACGGTGACAAAAAGACGCAAAAGCTCGCACGGATAGCACCCGATGAGGGATTCGTTGCGCTTCAGATATTCGGCTCTGAGCCTGAAATTATGGCAGAGGCGGCAGCCTCGCTTCAGTCGGGTTACGCCGAGGACGGTTATGTTCCGCCCGTTGCGATTGATATAAATATGGGCTGTCCCGTAAATAAGGTCTTCGGTAACGGAGAGGGCAGCGCCCTTATGAAAAATCCCGCGCTAATTCACGATATCGTACGGGCAGTAAGAAGGGCAATCTCTATTCCCGTAACCGTAAAACTTCGCTCGGGAGTTGACTCTTCGCATATAAATGCCGTTGAGTGCGCGCTTGCGGCAGAGGAGGCGGGAGCGAGCCTTGTGTGCGTTCACGGAAGGACGAGAGCTCAGCTTTACGGTGGACTTGCGGATAGAGAAATTATTAAAAATGTAAAGTCAGCTTTGCATATTCCCGTCATTGCTAACGGAGACATAGTAAGTTCGGAGTCTGCTCTCGCTATGCTGCGTGATACCGGAGCGGACGGAATTTCGATAGGCAGAGGCGCTGTCGGCAATCCGTTTATCTTCAGAGAGATAACGGCGGCGCTCGAAGGGAAAGAGTATTCCGCTCCAACTCTTGAGGAAAAAAAGCATATGGCGCTCGAGGAGCTGCGCCTTGCGGTTCTCGATAAGGGGGAGGCGTTCGCCATTCCCG
The DNA here is from genome assembly GCA_017411605.1 of Clostridia bacterium. Taxonomy (GTDB): domain Bacteria; phylum Bacillota; class Clostridia; order Oscillospirales; family CAG-272; genus UBA1740. The sequence continues at coordinate 9,315 of JAFQPR010000040.1, forward strand.
AGGCGCGAAAGAAGATAGCTCTTTACTTCAAGGGCTTCAGAGGCTCTGCGGCGCTCCGAGGCGGAATAAATACCGCCGTGACCTATGCCGAGGTCGAAAGACTTATTTCATCAATTTCGGACAGTAACTGTGAAGAATAGTATAATATAATGGGGCTGGCGCATTTAGGCGCAACCGAAAATGACAAAAAAACGACATAAAGAAGCTCTAAAATCAACAAATGAGCTAAGAATATGTGTTATAAGGTTGAAATTCTACGAATTTCTCCATCAAATTAAAGTCATTTTCTAT
>JAFQPR010000041.1 GCA_017411605.1 Clostridia bacterium
CATTTTCTATTTGCGTTTCCCTCCCTCGACATAATTTTATACGCCTCACAGGTGGGAGAACGCAAATTTTCGCTCTAAATCCCCCTAGCCCCTTAGCGCATTCGAGGGTAGCTAAAGTTTTGTACAACTTGAGCTACCCTCTTTTTTCATTTAAATTGTAGCTTTTACAATAAAACAAACAAAATAACGAGGAAAAATATGTTCTTTTAACAAAAAAATGGAAAAGCAGAATAGCCGTATTGACTTTTCATTAAAAATATTATACAATATATTCGATAAAAATAAAGGAGAGCATTATGGATATCAAAACGAAAACAGAGCTTATGAAGCTTGCAAACAACGTGCGTTTCGGTATTATCGAGAGTGTTTACTCTGCAGGATGCGGTCATCCCGGCGGATCTCTTTCGATTGCGGACGTCATTACCTATCTTTATTTCAAGGAAATGAACGTTGATCCGAAAAATCCTAAAATGGAAACTAGGGACAGATTTGTTCTTTCTAAGGGACATACGGCTCCCGCGCTTTATTCCGTTCTTGCGGAGCGTGGATTCTTTGACAAGGAGGAGCTTAAAACCCTTCGTAAGACCGAATCCAGACTTCAGGGACACCCTGATATGAAGGGAATCCCCGGCGTTGATATGACGACGGGTTCACTCGGTCTCGGAATTTCAGCCGCGTGCGGTATGGCTCTTTCCGCGAAGGTATACGGAGCGGATAACCGTGTTTACACTATCGTAGGCGACGGTGAAAGTGAGGAAGGACAGGTATGGGAGGCAGCAATGTTTGCTGCTCATTATAAGCTTGATAATCTTGTTTGCGTTCTTGACTGGAACGGACTTCAGATCGACGGTAAGATAACCGAGGTAATGAATCCTACTCCTCACGATGAGAAGTTCCGCGCCTTTGGCTGGCACGTTATCAGCATTGATGCCCATAATTTTGACGAAATAGAAGCGGCGTTTGCCGAAGCAAAGACAGTAAAGGGCAAGCCTACCGTTATTATAGCTAAGTCCACGAAGGGTAAGGGCGTATCCTATATGGAAAACGCTTGCGAGTGGCACGGTCAGGCACCTAAAGAGGATCTCTACAAGGTAGCAATTGAGGACCTCACCAAAATAAGAGAGAGCATTAAGTAAGGAGGAAACCGAAATGGCAGATAAAAAAGCAACCAGAGAAAGCTACGGCGCGGCGCTTGCCGAGCTTGGCGAAAAGTACGATTTCCTTGTTCTTGATGCGGACCTTGCGGCGGCAACGAAGACGGGAATGTTTAAAAAGAAATTCCCCGAGCGCTTCTTCGACTGCGGTATAGCGGAGGGCAATATGATGAGCGTTGCGGCGGGTATCGCGGCAACGGGTAAGACCGTATTTGCATCTACATTTGCTATGTTTGCGGCAGGCAGAGCATTCGAGCAGGTTAGAAACTCGATAGGCTATCCCCACCTTAACGTAAAGATTGGCGCAACTCACGCGGGCATCACGGTAGGTGAGGACGGCGCGACCCACCAGTGCAACGAGGATATAGCTCTTATGAGAACTATTCCCGGTATGACGGTTATTTCTCCCGCTGATGCTGACGAAGCTTATGCGGCGGTAGAAGCAGCAATAAATTACCACGGTCCCGTATATCTCCGCTTCGGAAGATTTGCAGTTCCTAATCTCACGAGCGAGATCGAGGGTTATAAATTCGAGATGGGAAAGGGCGTTATTTACCGCGAGGGAAAGGACGTAACTATCGTTGCAAACGGCTATATGGTTCATCTTGCTGTTGAAGCGGCAGAGATGCTCGCATCTGAGGGAATCGATGCCGAGGTTATCAATATTCACACGATAAAGCCTATTGATTCCGAGCTTCTTATTGCATCCGCAAGCAAAACGGGTGCCGTTGTAACCGCAGAGGAGCATAGCGTCATCGGCGGACTTGGCTCGGCTGTATGCGACGTGCTTTCCGAGAACGCGCCCGTACCCGTTATCAAGGTCGGAGTAAACGATCAGTACGGCAGAAGCGGAAAGGTTCCCGAGCTTCTTGAGATTTACGGACTTACCGCGAAGAACATTGCAGAGAAAGCAAAAGCTGCAATGCTCAAAAAGTACAAAATCAAATAGACATTGCAAAGCAGCAGAGCTTAGAGGAGAAAATCCCTTTTAAGCCCTGCTGTTTTTGTTATCCCGCCGAATAGTTAAATATTTTCGAGCTTTGCTAGTTGACATTTTTCCGAAAATATGCTATGATATACGTGCCAAACAAACTAAATATACAGTCTATGGGTGTATTTTTCTTTTAGGGATGCTTATACCCTTTTTTGACTATACTTTTTATCGTAATGAATTTGATAAAATGCAAATTCCGTACACGATGAAGAGTATTATAATATACCCAATCTGTAAATAGTTTGTTTGGCGACGACTGGAATTTGCGTTTTTGTGCGCTGATTACAGTCGGCGCACTTTTTTTTTATATCTGCTTATGGAGGAAAAAAATATGAAAAAAATTTAGCTTTGTTTTGTTTTTCTGTACTTACTCGGAGTCGCGCCGGCGATTTCCATAAATGCTCTTTGCAGAGTCCTCTCATTTTTAGAACTTTAATAATAGATTTAAAGGAGATCTGGTATGAAATTAAAAAGAAAAACTAAAGCGTTGATTTTGTCGCTGCTTATAATTGTGGTAATAGCTTCGGCTGTTGCTATAACCGCAAGCGCGGCAGTTGCGCTTCCTGAAGAAGGAATGTCCTTCGATGCGGATGCTTTATATGAGATGTATAAGGTGTTGCAGATCGACGAGGACCTCACTATTGAGTCGGAGCTTTGGATAGATCCGACCAGCTCAAACGGATTCCGTGGAGGTAAGCTCGTCAGCAATTACGTAGACAATAACAATGCATACGGTGCATCGGTCGTGCCTCAAAGAAGATTTACCGTTGATTTATTCTCAAACGGTAACGTTCGTTTATGGACGGATGACCTTGGAGAGTGCGTGTTTAACGGCTTCGATATTCGTACCGCTGTAACGAAGACTGAGTTCGTAAACATAGCGATAACGCTTAATGTTCTGAATACGAGTGATTCTTCTACCGTTTATACCTACGCAAACCTTGATGAAAATAAGGATGCGAACGGTAATACAATGTATGTTTACACGAATGAGGATGGAAAAAATGTATACTGCGAAGCAACCCTTTATATAAACGGTGAAGCTAAGCAGACTATGGAACTGACGAATGCAAAATGCGTTCCCGGTTGGTTCACTCTCGATACTCCCCTCTGTGTAGGTGGAGACTACCGTTATTGGAGCGGAAGGTATAATCACGAGTACTTCAAGGGTAAGATAAAGAATTTAACATTGTATTCGGATATCCGTACCGCAGACGAGCTTTTAGCAAGCGCGGCTAAAGAAGTGTATTCGGTTGATAAAAACGATAGCGCGCTTTGTGTAGCATACGACTTCACGTCAGAGGCCTTTGGTAAGGATCTTTCCGCGAATTCGAACAACCTTAAATTCAACCCGCGCCTCGCTACTGCCTTTACCGATAGTGATGAGCGCTATTCTCTCGAAAAGCCTCTTGCAGAGGCGCCCCGCACTTACGAGGCGGTTATTTACGTACCTACCGAGGGTATAAGCGACGGCGGAGCCGGCGTTATGATGGGTAACTACTCTAAGGATCCCGAGACAAATGAGGCGCAGAAGTGCATCGATTTCGAGATATATAACAACGGTGCTCCTCTTCTTTATATCGTAGATGACACGGGAAGAGTAGAGGCTGAGTTTGGATCAGAGGCATCCCGCGTTAGCAGAGAGGGATGGGTCCATCTCACTATAGTTGACGATGGAAGCTATTATCACTGCTATATTGACGGCGTTTTGACCGAGTCTTTGGCTCATAAGGATGTAAGCTCAACAAATGTTGAATCGTTTAATTATGATATAGAGAGCGTTCAGTCTCAGAAGGCTATATCGATAGGAAGAGACGATAGAAGTGATAAGGTCTTTCAGGGTAAGATAAAGTACATTGCGTGCTATTCCGAGCCCCTTAGCGCTGAAGAGGTAAAAGCTTCCTACGATAACGGCGTGGATACATCGAACGACGATCTTATGCTTTACTACGATATGACTGACACAAAAGGTCTTCTTAGAGATTTGAGCGGAAATGGCTATCATGCTTCTACCGGCTTTTACGAAAGAGATACGGAAGTAGAGGATTATGCATATTCCTTTGCGATAGTAGGCGATACTCAGCGTCAGGTTTTGGCTGACTGGACGAAGGCGACCGACGATATAGTAGGCAATGAGACGACTTACACGGCAAACATCTATAAGTGGATAGTTGAAAATAAGGATAAAAAGAACATCCAGTGGGTATTCGGTCTTGGAGATATAACCGAGAATAACGGTGTTTATAACAACTCGACGATGCTGGAATGGGATATAGCGTTTGACGCTATAATGCAGATGGAAGAAGCGGGAATGAATTATTCTGTTATCTTAGGAAATCATGATACCCGAGTAAATGGCAGTGTAAACTTCAATAACTATTTTGCAAATCCCAACGATGATTTCTATACAAAGAAAGTAAGCGGTTACTATGAAGAAGGAAAACTCGATAACTATTATATAAACTTCGAGGTTTCGGGCGTCAAGTATATGGTTCTTTGTCTTGAGTTCGGTCCCAACGATAAGATACTTGAATGGGCAAGCGGCATCGTTGATGCCCACCCCGAAAGAAGAGTTATCGTAACAACTCACGCATATATGTTCAGTGATGGTACAACGGTTGATAAGGACGATCCGACACCTCCCAACAAAAACGGTGAAACATATAGCGATACCGATAAAAACAACGGTGATATGATGTGGGAGAAGTTCGTCTCTCAGCATAGAAATATTCTTATGGTTCTTTCGGGACACGAAACCTGCTCGGACGTCATTATGCGTCAGGATAGGGGAGTTAACGGAAATCTCGTTTCGCAGTTCCTCGTGGATCCTCAAGGAATGGAGTGGGAAAGCGGAATGGTATGTATGTTCTACTTCTCCGAGGACGGCAAAGACGTTAAGGTAGAGTGGATATCCGCAGGAAAGACGGTTATCGCTCAGGCAAACGATCCCGATGCTAAGGATATTCTCTATAAGGCAACTAACCAGTTTGATTTCACGGTTTATGATAATTATAACAACTTTATACATTCGACCGAGCTTGTGGCAGAGGAGTCTGACGAAACAAAAACCGTTTACAGAATTTATTACACTAACGGTACGTACTCTGAGTTCGTCGTTAATCACGGCAAGGACGGAGAAGACGGAAAAGACGGCGCTGATGGTGCAAACGGTGCCGACGGAGCGGACGGAAAGGATGGCGCAAGCGTAACTGTTGTATCTGTTGAAAAGACAGGAACAAACGGACTTGTAGATACCTATACGATAACGTTCTCCGACGGAACGACCACAACCTTCACAGTAACCAACGGAGCTGACGGTGTCGACGGAGAAGACGGTAAAGA
>JAFQPR010000042.1 GCA_017411605.1 Clostridia bacterium
AATTTTTATAAAAATTTGGACTAACCCATTGCAATGAATGTAGAGCATAATTAAATTTTTTGAAATTTAATTATGCAAAAGCCGATAAAATCGGCTTGTCGAAACGAAAATAGTCGTTTCGACATTCTATAATCATTATAAGGTACTCACGCCTTTATTATACACTGTCAATGTGGCATTGTCAATAAGATTTATAAACTTTGACAAAAAATTCACATTCTATGTACTATTCTCTGCAACTAAAATAAAACGGTGCTTTATTTCAAAAAAACGCATATACTGTATAAGTAAATACAATCTATTTGAATAATGAGCTGTCATATTTTTATTTTATCAAAAGTGTTTCGAATATGCTATATTTGACGGCCTTACAAACGTAAAGGAGATACTATGCTTGTTACAAGAAGTTATGAAAGAGAAAAAGCTTTGCTCTATGCCGAAAGATATGCGTTTTCGCAAAATCCGATCTTCGGTAATTTTCGTGGAATCGGCGGAAACTGCACCAATTTCGTTTCGCAGTGCGTTTACGCAGGCTCATGCAAAATGAACTATACAAAAACCTTCGGGTGGTATTATATATCGCTTGACGAAAGAGCACCCGCCTGGACGGGCGTTGAATACTTCTATAATTTCCTGATAGGTAACGAAGGTGTGGGCCCATTCGGTAAGGAAGCCTCTCGCGACGAATGCGAGGTAGGCGACGTTATTCAGCTCGGAAGAGAGAAGGACGGCTATTACCATACTCTCTTAATCGTCGGATTCGAGGATGAGGATATCCTCGTTGCGGCGCAGACCGACGATGCGTTCAGACGCCCTCTCTCAAGCTATAATTACGATATGGCAAGATTCATAAAAATACTTGGAGTGCGTTTTGAAGCTCCCTCCTCTATCGACTGCTTCGAGTCGGTTTATCAAGGACTTGGCATCGCAGAAGGAGTAGCAGAGGAATAATTCTTTTCATGTAGCAGAGGAATAATTCTTTTCATGTAGCAGAGGAATAATTCTTTTCATTTATTGACAGCGGGGCACTTTTATGCTAGAATAACTCTCGTTGATTTTTTTACGTGTTTCATAAATACGAAAGCATAGTTTAAAATACGGAATTCTCGCAAAGCGAGCATTTCCACGGAGTCAGAATGAAAAAATACTTTTCCACGTTAATACTTTTTATTGCGGCAATAATCTGGGGCTTTGCCTTCGTTGCTCAAAAGGCGGCAAGCTCCATCCCCGCATTTACTCTTTTATTTTCGAGAAGCCTTATCGCTATAATTGCATTAATTCCGATAACGGTTATTTTCGATAAGCTGTCAAAGAACGGCAGAAAGCTTATCGATATAAAGAACAAAAGAATCGGCATCACAAAAAAAGAACTTATCAGCGGCGCGGTCTGCGGAGTCTTTCTTTTTGCGGCATCAGCGCTTCAGCAGATAGGAATATCGGGTACCGATGCGGGAAAAACCTCGTTTATCACGGCGCTCTACGTAGTTATAGTCCCAATCTATGCTCTGTTTTTCGGTAAAAAATCTCCCATTAATGCGTGGGTCGGTATAGCGGTTGCAATAGTTGGATTCTATCTTCTTTGCATAAAGGAGGGATTCACGATAGCTCCGTCGGATATGCTCGTTGTTCTCTGTGCCTTTGTTTTTGCCATGCAGATAATGGCGGTCGATATTTTACTGCCCGGCTGCGACGGAATAAGACTTTCCATAATTCAGCTTACAACAACAATGATTTTGTCCCTTATAACCTCTCTTATTTTTGAAACGCCGTTCAACTTTTCTGCGATAGGAAAGGTTATTCCCGAGCTGCTCTTCCTCGGTATCGGATCAAGCGGAATAGCTTATACCTGTCAGATAATCGGTCAGAAAAATTCCGAGCCCGCGGTTGCAAGCATTATACTTTCTCTCGAGTCTGTTTTCGGCGCGGTATTCTCTGCTCTCGTGCTATCGGAACGAATGATAACGAAGGAATATATCGGATGCGCTCTCGTGCTTGCCGCTGTTATTATTTCGCAGCTTGATTTTAAGGAAATATACTCAAAAATAAAGCGAAAAAGGAATACGGAAAAGAAGATTTAATATTTTTTAATTTTTTATTAACTTTCTATTGATTTTTGTTTTTTTCCGTGATATAATTAAATCACAAATACATATAAAGGAGAACAGACCAATGGCATCTTCATCTCTTACAAAGACCTACGAAGATCTCCCTAAGATCGCGAAGATTCTTCTTCAGATCTTCTTCGGTTACATCATCAGCGGTGTTTACAGAATTATCAGATTCCTTGAGACCAAGAACACTATCACTCTCGTAGTTGGTATCCTTGCTCTTGTAACAGGTATCGGTAACGGTATTTTCTGGATCGTTGACCTTGTAACAGAAATTCTTCACAATAAAGTCACCGTTCTTGCTGACTAATTAAAGCAAAAGAGCCTTTTCGATAACGAATCGGCTCTTTTCTTTTTTTATTAACCTTTTACCTTTTTTTATTAATAAATAAAAAAATCGACTTTTTTTCGTTAATAATGACGAAGCTTTTTTGATAAAAATAATTGAAATAATAACGGAAATGTGCTATAATAACTATACTGTGGTAACACAGAAAACAAACAAAATCCAACAAGGAGAAAATGACATGAAAAGAAAAATTGCATTGCTTTTAGTTTTAGTACTTTCGCTTTCTGTAGTTCTTACCGCTTGCGATAAGAAGTGCAAGAGTCACGTAGATGCCGATTTGAACGAAGCTTGCGACAATTGCGGCGAATACGTTGAGTACACCCCCACCTATATGGGCTTTGAGGGCATCTTCAACGGTACCTTTGAAGCAGAAGACGAGGACGACGACAAGGTAGTTTACGGTAAAGCCGATCACGTTTCCGAGCTCAACGATATGGATGTTTCCGGTATGAGCGGCAACCTCATAGTATTCAAAAACGACAATGCTGAGGCAGGAAAAGACAAAGCGATCGTTCTTAACACCGAAACAGGCGATATCGTTCTCACTCTTAAGGAAGAGGATGACGATGCAACTGTTACAAAGTCGCTCACTCTCTATCCTAATGATTACTACTCTTCAAGCAACGTTTATTTCATCAGAGTAACTGAAACAGACACTACCGATAAAAACAGCACTGTTTATAAGCAGACTCTCTACACCGCGCTCGGAGAAGAGATCACCTCGAAGACCTCTAAGGCTAGTGCTTACGTAGACGTTAACTTCGTTACGTATACGGAAGAAGGCTATCTCTATGAGATCGAAGGTAAGATCTATGAGATCGTTGATGACGTTGCTACCTACAAGTTTGATAAGGGATTCAAAACTATTCCCACAAATCTTTACTACCACACCGACAAGAATTACTACCATTCAAACTCAAGCGGAGATGAAGTGTTCGTTTATGACCTTCAGTATAACCTCGTAGCTTATTATTCGCTTCCCGCAGGATGCGAATCTTATAGCGATCTTTGCATTCTTGGTGACGGAAACGTTCTGATTCAGTACGTAAAAGAACTTCCCTGGGATGCTGCAGAGTACGATCTTTACGAAGATGAAACAAAGTACTCCTTAACAACTGTGATCTTCAACATCGCAGACGGAACAACAAAGGAAATCGAGTTTAATTACATTGTTGGATATATCGTTAACGCTGCTATAAGCCCCGAAACGTTTGAGGATTATATAGTAAGTGACAAGATCGAAAACATCGCATTCGCTTATCCTATTGTTGATAAAACTCTCGACGAAAATAATGAAAAGATCATAAATCTCAGAAATGATATGTTCATTCTCGGATACCTCGGCAACGAGATCGCAAATCAGGAAGGTGTGCCAGAGCTTCTCGGTAACAATAGATTTGTCGTTTCTAATAAGGCAGGTCAAAGCTTCCTTATTAACGAAAAGGGTGAAGTTATCGGCGAAGTTACCGCTGCAGATTACGATGAAGACCTTGAGCTCATTGAAATGGACGGCAAATATTACGATCTTGACCTTAAGCTCGTAAAGGATATGAACGAGATCGAATACGACTACTATGGCAGCGGTTCTGATTATGAAATCTATCGTGACATCAACGTTGAGGGCGAGGGTGAAGACGAGAAAACAGTTACTACATATTATATCCTCAACGGTATAACAATGACTAAGCTTGATCTCCCCGAAGACGTATATAATATCAACATCAACAGCTACTACTTCAGCTACAATTATACGGTAGAAGCTACGTCCGAGGACGAAGACGATAAGCATTATACCGTTTACTGCAACTCTAACGGTGAAAAGATCCACACGATCGAAACCAGCGAAGAGGGTTACGCATATCATAACATAAACACTCTTGGTGATATCTTTATAATTGTGCTTGAAACATATGATGAGGAATACAACTACAGCACTAAGTACTACATTGCAAAATAATTTGATTTGAAGCATTTTTAAGGACGGCTCATCCGAGCCGTCCTTTTTTCGTTTGGGTTAATTATCCTATAGGATAAAACTTTTTAAAAACGTAAATTATACTGTTATTTTTTAAATTATTGAAAGTCGTCAGCTCTATAGTTTTTGTTCAAAAAAACATATATCGACTCAAAAGTCCATCTGCTTTTATCTATTTTTAAAGAAAATATTTTTCTTGCGCACGCGTTATTGACTTTTATTTATTCTTATGCTAAAATAAAAGAGTATTTAAAGGTTTCTGCGACTGACGGATTATTATGGAATAAACCATAATGGAGCAGGAATCCATATAGAGCCGACCGTCTGGGCGCACTTATCTTTTGATTTTTTACGGATAAGTGCGCCCTTTTTGAAGTTTTATAGGATTATTTTGCTCTGAATCCGTCTTCGGCAAACCGCTAAAAAGGAGAAAAAAATGAAAAAGATCGGTATCATAATGGGAAGCGCGAGCGACCTTCCCGTAGTTAAAAAGGCTATTGACACGCTGAAAAGCTTCGGCGTACCCACCGAGGTGCATATCTTCTCGGCTCACAGAACACCGGTTGAAGCCCGCGACTTTGCTCTATCGGCAAGAGAAAACGGCTTCGGCGCGATAATTGCGGCGGCAGGTATGGCTGCTCATCTTGCGGGCGCTATCGCGGCAAATACTACCCTGCCCGTTATCGGTATTCCCTGCAAATCCTCAAATCTTGACGGACTTGACGCGCTTCTTTCCACCGTTATGATGCCCTCGGGTATTCCCGTTGCTACCGTTGCAATAGACGGCGCTACAAATGCAGCGCTTCTCGCTATTCAGATACTTGCCGTTGAGGATAAGACTCTTGCGGACAAGCTTGACGAAAAAAGACGCGCGGATGCAGACGCCGTTCTCGCTAAGGACCGCGAGGTAGCTTCGGAATTTAATGATTAATAATAAAAATTATAAATACAAGGAGATCAAAAAAATGGCTAAATCACTCGTTTACACAGGAAAAACAAAGAACGTTTTCGCACTTGACAATGGAAATTACCTTCTCAAATTCAAGGATGATTGCACCGGTAAGGACGGCGTTTTCGATCCCGGTGAGAACTCCGTAGGACTTACTATTGACGGAGTTGGCGACATTAACCTTCGTATGTCTGTCTACTTCTTCGAAAAGGTTAATGCTGCGGGAATCAAAACTCACTACATCAGCGCAAACCTCGCTGATACCACAATGGAGGTTCTCCCCGCAAAGCCCTTCGGTAAGGGTCTTGAGGTAATTTGCCGCCATAAGGCAGTCGGTAGCTTCTACCGCCGTTACAGCGATTATATCGAAGAGGGCGCAGACCTTCCCGCATACGTCGAGACCACCTTCAAAAACGATGAAAAAGGCGATCCCCTTGTAACAAAAGACGGTCTTGTTGACCTCGGTGTTATGACTCCCGAGCAGTACGACGATATCAAGCTTATGACTCAGAAGATCACGCAGATCGTAGCCGATGACCTTAAGGAAAAAGGTCTTATCCTTTACGATATCAAGTTCGAGTTCGGTTATGATAAGGACGGGTCGGTTATGCTTATCGACGAGATCGCATCGGGTAATATGCGCGTTTACAAGAACGGCGAATACATCGATCCTATGACTCTCTCGAAGCTCTTCTTTGCATAAATCAATAAAACCGCAAGGTCTTACACCGATATTTTAAAGAAAGAGAAACAAATATGGGCGGATTTTTTGGAATAACTTCTAAAGAAGACTGCGTAGCCGATGTATTCTTCGGTACCGATTACCATTCTCACCTCGGCACTCGCCGCGGTGGTATGGCAGCGTATGACGAAAAGATCGGCTTGCAAAGAACCATTCATAATATCGAAAATTCACCGTTCCGTACGAAATTTGAGCATATACTAGACGATATGCACGGAACAAGCGCTATCGGAAGTATAAGTGACAGCGATCCTCAGCCTATGCTTATAAGATCGCACCTTGGCACTTATGCAATTTCTACGATAGGAATTATAAACAACGCGGACGAGCTTATCGAGCGTCACCTCGCCTCAAGCGGAGTCCATTTTGATGCTATGACGGGAGGCGCCGTAAACTCTACAGAGCTTATCGCTTCCATAATAAATCAAAAAAGCAGCTTTGCCGAGGGTATCAAGTATGCGCAAGAGATAATCGACGGAACCGCAAATATACTTATCCTGAAGGACGGCGGAAACCTTATCGCCGCAAGAGATAAGTATGGAAGAATTCCCGTTATCATATCAAAAAACAAAAGCGGACACGCCGTATCCTTCGAATCCTTTGCTGCCGAAAAGCTTGATTACACTATCGTGCGCGAGCTTGGTCCCGGCGAGATAGTTGAACTAACTCCCAATAGCTATGAGATTCTCTCCCCTGCGGGTAAAGAAATGAAGATATGCGCATTTCTCTGGTCGTACTACGGATATCCAAACTCTGTCTACGAGGGCGTTAACGTTGAGGTTATGAGATGCCGTAACGGCGAAATTATGGCAAAGCACGACAAGGAAACGAACGGAGATATGAAGCTTGACTATATAAGCGGTGTTCCCGATTCGGGCACTCCTCATGCAATAGGCTACGCAAACGCATCCGATGTTCCTTTTGGACGTCCATTCATAAAATATACTCCCACTTGGCCGAGAAGCTTTATGTCAGCAAAGCAATCAGATAGAAAAAAGGTTGCAAGAATGAAGATGATACCCGTCAAGGATCTTATAGTTGACAAGCATCTTCTCTTTGTTGACGATTCAATAGTAAGAGGTACTCAGCTCAAAGAAACAGTAGATTTTCTTTATGATTGCGGCGCAAAATCAGTGCATATGCGCTCTGCGTGCCCACCTATTATGTTTGCGTGCAAATATCTGAACTTCTCACGTTCAAACAGCGATATGGACCTTATCGCAAGGAAGGTTATTATGGAGCTTGAGGGTGAAGAGGGCTTCAATCATATCGAAGAGTACTCCGACGGAAACACCGAGCGCGGTAAGAAGCTGCGCAAAACGATTTCCAAGAAGCTTCACCTCGCTTCACTTGATTTCCAATCTCTGGAAGGAATAATTAAAGCAATAGGCATAGACCCGTGCAAGCTTTGCACCTATTGCTGGAATGGAAAGGAAAACTGATATGCATAATAAGTCTAAATCCGATAGCTATGCAGCAGCAGGCGTTGATATTACCGCAGGCTATAAGGCTGTTGAGCTGATGAAAAAACATATAGCAAGAACTAAAAACGAAGGTTGCCTCGATGACGTTGGCGGCTTTGGCGGTTGCTTCGGTCTTAATATCGCAGGTATGGAGGAGCCCGTTCTCGTTTCGGGAACCGACGGATGCGGTACTAAGGTCAAGATGGCTATCCTTATGGACAAGCACGATACCATCGGTATCGACGCCGTTGCTATGTGCGTAAACGATATAATCTGCTGCGGCGCAAAGCCCCTATTCTTCCTTGATTATATTGCTTGCGGAAAGAATATTCCCGAAAAGATCGCGGCAATAGTAAGCGGCGTTGCCGAGGGATGCGTCCAGTCGGGCGCGGCTCTTATCGGCGGCGAGACCGCAGAGCATCCCGGCATGATGCCTACCGAGGATTATGACCTCGCAGGCTTTGCCGTTGGAATTGTTGATAAGAAAAAGATACTCGACAATACCAAGACGAGGGAGGGTGACGTCGTTATCGCTCTTGCATCAAGCGGCGTTCATTCAAATGGCTTCTCTCTCGTTCGTAAGGTATTTGATATAGACAACAACCCGGACAGTCTTTACACTCCTTGTGAGGCTCTTTCGGGTAAGTCGGTTGCAGAAACTCTTCTTACTCCCACGAAAATCTACGTCAAGAGCGTACTGAAGCTTCTTGAAAAGGTTGACGTTAAGGGTATTTCGCACATCACGGGCGGTGGCTTCTATGAAAATATTCCGCGAGCATTACCCAAGGGTATGAGCGCCAAGATCGACAGAGCCAGCGTTAAAGTTCTCCCCATCTTTGAGCTTATCGCAAAGGTTGGAAACATTCCCGAGCGTGATATGTTCAATACCTATAATATGGGTGTCGGTATGAGCATAACCGTAGCGAAAGAAGACGTTAACACAGCGCTTGAGATTCTCCGCGCCGAGGGCGAAGACGCTTACGTTATCGGAGAGATCATAAAGGGCGATGACGGCGTGGTATTCTGCTGATGAAACAGAATAAAGTAAAAATCGCCGTTCTCGTTTCGGGCGGCGGAACGAATCTTCAGGCTCTTATTGATGCCGAGCATAGCGGAATTATAAAAAGCGGAACGATTTCTCTTGTAGTATCAAACGTGAAGGATGCGTATGCGCTTACACGCGCCGAGAATGCGGGAATTGAGTCGCTGACGTTAAGCAAAAAAAGTCTCGGCTCGCAGGACGCCTTTGAGGACAAGCTCATAGAGGAGCTTGACAGAAGAGGTATCGAGCTTATTATTCTCGCGGGCTTTATGTCTATCCTCTCCGAGAAATTCACCCGACGTTTTGCGGACAGAATAATTAACGTTCACCCATCTCTTATACCCTCATTCTGCGGTAAAGGATTCTACGGACTTCGCGTTCATGAGGCGGCGCTTGAATATGGCGTTAAGGTGACGGGCGCTACAGTTCACTTCGTTAACGAGATTCCCGACGGTGGCAAAATAATTATGCAAAAGGCTGTCAAAATACTTGAAAACGATACTCCCGAAACGCTTCAGAAGCGCGTTATGAAAATTGCAGAGTGGAAGATACTTCCTCTCTCCGCAGAAAAAATATCAGCGCAAATACTCGCAAAAAGAGCATAAAAGGAAAGAAAGGTTTACATAATGAACATTTATAAGATAAACGATATAGGTGAGCTCATCAACGGTAACTCTTACGTTGGACGTGGAATCGTTATCGGAAAGAGCAGAGATGCAAAGAAGTGCGCTATCGCTTACTTCATTATGGGAAGAAGCGCAAACAGCAGAAACCGCGTCTTTACCGAAAAGGACGGTACGGTCTTTACCGAACCCTTTGATGCATCGAAGGTTGAGGATCCGAGCCTTATAATCTATGCCGCTCTCCGCACATACGAGAACAAGCTTATCGTAACGAACGGAGATCAAACGGATACCGTATATGAAGGTCTAAAGGCAGGTCTTTCCTTCTCGGATTCTCTCACTTCAAGAGAGTTTGAGCCCGATGCTCCCAATCTCACGCCGAGAATAAGCGGCATGGCAACGTTTGCTGATGGTAACTTCACCTACGAGATGAGCATTCTCAAGAGCGCGGATGCCGAGGGTACTGCGTGCAACAGATATACCTTCTCTTACCCATCGCTTGCGGGACTCGGTCACTTTATCCACACGTACGTATGCGACGGTAATCCCATTCCTACCTTCCAGGGTGAGCCCGAACGCGTTGCAATCCCCGACGATATTGATGAATTTACCAATAAAATATGGGAAAATCTTGACACGGATAACAAGATCTCCCTCTACGTTCGTTATATAGACCTTACCGACGGCACTACAGATTGCCGTATGATAAACAAGAATAAATAAGGCTTTGCAAAGGAGCGGAAAATGAAAGAATTTGAACTCAAATACGGCTGTAACCCCAATCAGAAGCCCTCAAAAATATTTATGGAAGACGGAAGCGAGCTTCCTATCGAAATACTTTCGGGCAGACCCGGATATATAAACTTTCTCGATGCTTTTAACTCGTGGCAGCTGGTAAAAGAGCTTAAGGAGGCGCTCGGACTCCCCGCAGTTACTTCCTTCAAGCACGTTTCTCCCACCTCTGCAGCAGTAGGTATTAAGCTCTCCGAAAAGCTTAAGCGCGCTTGCTTTGTTGACGATATCGAGGGACTTGACGATTCTCCTTTAGCCTGCGCTTACGCAAGAGCGAGAGGTACTGACAGAATGTGCTCCTTCGGTGACTGGGTAGCGCTTTCCGACGTTTGCGACGTTACCACAGCTAACCTTATCAAGCGCGAGGTATCCGACGGAGTTATCGCCCCCGGCTACGAGCCCGAGGCTCTTGAAATTCTCAAAACGAAGAGAAAGGGTAACTACAATATCGTTAAGATAGACCCTAATTACGTTCCCGCGCCTATTGAGAGAAAGCAGGTATTCGGTATCACCTTCGAGCAGGGCAGAAATAATTTTGAGATCAATCGCGAGCTTCTCTCCAACATCGTAACCTCATCGAAGGATATGCCCGAGAGCGCAGTACGCGATCTTATAATCGCTCTTATCACTCTAAAATATACCCAGTCAAACTCTGTTTGCTATGCCGTAGACGGTCAGGCGATAGGAGTTGGCGCAGGTCAACAGTCAAGAATCCACTGCACGCGTCTTGCGGGTGACAAGGCTAACACCTGGTTCCTACGCCAGCACGACAAGGTGCTCGCGCTTCCCTTCTTGCCCACTCTCGGCAGACCCGACAGAGATAACGTTATCGACGGATATATTAACGGAAATGAAGAGGATGTTACGGCAGACGGTAATTGGCAGAAATACTTCACCGAACAGCCCGCTCCCCTCACAGCAGCGGAAAAGCAGGCTTACCTCGCATCTCTTGACGGAGTTGCGCTCGGCTCTGATGCCTTCTTCCCCTTCAGCGATAATATCGAGCGCGCGAAGAAAAGCGGAGTCAAATACGTAGCTGAGCCCGGCGGCTCTATACGTGACGATCTCGTTATCGAGTGCGCAGACAAATACGGTATGACAATGGCATTCACTGGAATGCGTCTTTTCCATCACTGATCAGCGGAGAATTTAAATGAAGATACTTGTTGTAGGCGGTGGCGGAAGAGAACACGCCATCATAAAAAAAATAAAAGAGAATCCCACGGTTACAGAGATATTCGCTCTGCCGGGAAACGGCGGTATCGCAAAGGATGCGACCTGCGTTAATATCGGCGCTAAGGATATCCCCGCAATCGTAAAATTTGCCGAAGAAAATAAAATTGATTACGCCATCGTTGCTCCCGACGATCCCCTCGTACTTGGTTGCGTCGACGCGCTTGAGGCTATCGGAGTTCCCTGCTTCGGTCCGAGAGCAAATGCGGCTATTATCGAGGGCAGCAAGGTGTTCTCGAAAAATCTTATGAAAAAATACGGCATTCCCACGGCGGAATACGAGGTGTTCAGCGATGCCGCATCGGCACTTGAATATCTCAAAGATGCTCCTATCCCTACGGTTATCAAAGCTGACGGACTCGCCCTCGGAAAAGGCGTTATCATAGCCGAAACGAGAGAGGCGGCGTTCGATGCCGTTCACTCTATGATGGAGGATAAGGTGTTCGGAGAAAGCGGCAGCAATATCGTTATCGAAGAATTTCTGACAGGTCCCGAGGTCTCTGTGCTCTCCTTCACCGACGGTAAGACCGTAGTACCTATGATCTCATCGCAGGATCATAAAAGAGCACATGATAACGATACGGGACTTAACACCGGCGGTATGGGAACGGTTGCTCCCAACCCATATTACACGAATGACGTAGCAAAGGAATGTATGGAGAAAATCTTTGTTCCTACAATCAATGCTATGGCAAGCGAGGGCAGAACGTTCAAAGGATGCCTTTATTTCGGTCTTATGCTTACGCCGAAAGGACCTAAGGTTATCGAGTATAACTGCCGCTTCGGAGATCCCGAAACGCAGGTAGTTCTCCCTCTTCTTGAATCAGATCTTCTCACCGTTATGCGGGCGACAACAAATGGAACTCTCGCAGAATGCGAAGTTAAGTTTGCAAAAAAGAACGCCTGCTGCGTTATTATGGCATCAGACGGTTATCCCGAGCATTACGAAAAAGGCTTCCCAATCACCATTCCCGAAGCTACCCTTCCATCGGTTTATGTAGCAGGCGCGGCGCTCAAGGACGGGGCACTTGTCACGTCGGGCGGACGTGTTCTCGGCGTCACGGCAGTTGAGGATACCCTAAAGGGAGCAATTGAAAGTGCGTATAAGCTTGTTGGCACAGTAGATTTTGACAATGCCTTTTACCGTCATGACATCGGAAAAAGAGCTCTTATGGCAAAGGAGAACAATTAAAAATGGTATATAGAATATATGTTGAAAAGAAAGCAGAGCTTGCGCATGAGGCAGCCTCTCTTCTCTCCGAGCTTCGCACTCTTATCGGCATCAACTCTCTTGAATCCGTGCGTATACTTAACCGCTACGATGCGGACAATATAACTAAAAAACTCTTCGAGGAAGCGGTTGACACCGTTTTCTCCGAGCCTCAGCTTGACGTTGCAACGGAGAATATTGACACTTCCGGATATACCGCTTTTGCAGTTGAATATCTCCCCGGTCAGTTTGATCAGAGAGCAGACTCCGCGGCTCAGTGCATTCAGATAATGTCCTGCGGCGAGCGTCCCACTATCAGAACCGCAAAGGTATACCTTCTCGGCGGTAAGATATCCGACAAGGAGCTTGCCGAAATAAAGAAATACGTAATCAACCCGGTTGAAGCGAGAGAAGCATCGCTCGAGCTTCCCGAAACGATTATTGCCGACTACGAGATACCCACGGAGGTTGCAACTCTCGACGGCTTTATCGACCTTGACAAGGACGGTCTTTCAAGCTTCATAGCAACCTACGGTCTTGCAATGGATATTGACGATATTACCTTCTGCCAGAGCTACTTCAAGGGTGAGGGCAGATGTCCCACTATCACCGAAATACGTATGATAGACACCTATTGGTCCGACCACTGCCGTCATACGACCTTCCTTACTACTATAGACAGCGTTAAATTCGAGGATAAGCTCCTCGAGGACACATACAACAGCTACCTCGCAGCAAGAGCCGAGCTTGGCAGAACCAAACCGCAGAATCTTATGGATATCGCAACACTCGCGACAAGATATCTCAAAGTGAAGGGTAAGCTCCCGAAGCTCGACGAGTCCGAGGAGATCAACGCTTGCACGGTTAAAATTGAGATAGAGGTTGATGGAAAGAGTGAGCCCTGGCTGCTTCTCTTCAAGAATGAAACTCACAACCATCCGACAGAGATTGAGCCCTTCGGCGGCGCGGCAACCTGTATCGGCGGAGCTATCCGAGATCCCCTCTCCGGACGTTCCTACGTTTACGCGGCAATGCGCGTTACGGGCGCGGCAGATCCTACACGTCCCGTTTCCGAAACTATCGAAGGCAAGCTTCCCCAAAGAAAAATAGTTCAGACCGCTGCTGCGGGTTATTCATCATACGGTAACCAGATAGGTCTTGCGACGGGTATGGTAGACGAGCTCTATCACGACGGATATGCCGCAAAGCGTATGGAGATAGGCGCGGTTATCGCTGCGGCGCCCGAAGAAAACGTTCGCCGTGAGTGCCCCGATCCCGGAGATATCGTAATTCTTCTCGGCGGAAGAACGGGACGCGACGGATGCGGCGGAGCTACCGGCTCCTCGAAAAAGCACACGCTTACCTCTCTTGAAACCTGCGGCGCAGAGGTTCAGAAGGGTAACGCTCCCGAGGAAAGAAAGCTTCAGCGACTTTTCAGAAATCCCGATGCAACAAAGCTTATCAAGCGTTGTAACGACTTCGGCGCGGGCGGTGTTTCCGTTGCCGTCGGTGAGCTTGCTGACGGTCTTGATATAGACCTAAACAAGGTGCCTAAGAAATATGAAGGTCTTGACGGAACAGAGCTTGCTATCTCCGAATCTCAGGAGAGAATGGCTGTTGTCGTTGAGGCTGAAAACGTAGATAAATTTCTCGCTCTCGCGCTCGAAGAAAACCTCGAGGCTACAGTTATCGCTACCGTTACAGAGGAAAAGCGTCTCCGTATGAGATGGAACGGCAAGACTATCGTAGATATCAGCCGCGAATTTCTTAACTCCAACGGAGCCGAGAAGCATATCGATATTGCTCCCGCAAAGATAGAGAGCTTCGAAAAGGCTATCCCCGCTTCCTTTGAGGAAGGCTTCGCATCTCTTGCATCAGACCTTAACGTATGCTCAAAGCGCGGACTTTCCGAGAGATTTGACTCGACGATCGGCGCGGGCACCGTGCTTATGCCATTCGGCGGAAAGCATCAGAAGACACCTATACAGGCAATGGTTCATAAAATATCCGTCGAGAAAAAGCACACGGATAACTGCTCGTTTATGGCGTGGGGATATAACCCCTATATCGCAGAAAAGAGCCCCTATCACTCGGCATATCTTGCCGTAGTTGAAAGCGTATCTAAGCTTATTGCTCACGGCGCGTCCTTTGAGGACGTTTACCTCACCTTCCAGGAATATTTCGAAAAGCCCGGAAAATCTCCCTCGCGTTGGGGCAAGCCTATGGCGGCGCTTCTTGGCGCATTCCGCGCGCAGATGGAGCTCGGCATCGCCTCTATCGGCGGTAAGGACTCTATGAGTGGCTCATTCGAGAATATTGATGTTCCTCCGACTCTCGTTTCCTTCGCAGTTACTACGGGTAAAACATCCGACGTTATTACGAACGATATGAAGGCGGCAGGTCATAAGCTCGTTCAGCTCTCGCCCGTATACGGTGATGACGGACTTCCCACTGCCGATTCGCTTATAGCTCTTTACGCTAAAGTTACCGCGCTTATGAGAGAAGGTAAGGTTTACGCGGCATACACGCCTACCTTTGGCGGCGTAGCAGAGGCTGTTTATAAGATGAGCATAGGTAACGGACTCGGATTCGAGTTTGATTCCGCGCTCTCACTTTCCGAAATTTTCGGATACTCCTACGGCTCGTTCCTTCTCGAGGTTGACTCGGATGTAGAAGGAAAAGTTATAGGATATGTAAATAATACTTCTCATATTACCTACAAAAATACTACTCTTGATATGGATACTCTTTCTGCATCCTATGAAGGAAAGCTTGAGGGCGTATTCCCCACTCTTGAAAGAAACGATAACAAGACCTACGAGTCATTCTCTTACAATGCGGAAAAGAGAGCAGCTCCCGCAGTTCTCGTTGCTAAGCCCCGCGTGCTTATCCCCGTATTCCCCGGTACGAACTGCGAGTTTGACACCGCGAAGGTAATGCGCGATGCAGGTGCAGAGGCGGAGATCTTCGTTGTTAATAACCTTACGAAGGAAGGCATCTCGAGAAGCACAGAGCTCTTTGCCAAAAAGCTTAATGAGTCACAGATGGTATTCGTACCCGGCGGATTCTCCGGTGGTGACGAGCCTGACGGATCGGGTAAATTCATTATGGCGTTCTTCAGAAACGAAGCTGTTAAAGCGGGTATTCACGATCTTCTTGATAACCGCGACGGTCTTATGTGCGGTATATGCAACGGCTTCCAGGCTCTCGTTAAGCTCGGACTCGTTCCCTACGGAAGAATAGTTGATGCCGATGCAAACGCACCTACGCTTACCTTCAACAATATCTCACGCCACCAGTCGAAGCTCGTAAGAACGAGGATCGCATCTAACAAGTCGCCCTGGCTCTCGGCTACAAACGTTGGTGACGTTTACACCGTGCCGATCTCTCACGGTGAGGGTAAATTCCTTTGCAGTGAGGCTGACGCTCTTGCTCTTGCAAAGAACGGTCAGATAGCGACGCAGTACGTTGACCTTGACGGCAATCCCACCTCAGACATCCGCTACAATCCCAACGGCTCGACCTTCGCTATCGAGGGTATCACCTCTCCCGACGGACGAGTTCTCGGTAAAATGGGACACAGCGAGCGTATCGGAAGCGGTCTTTACAAGAACGTTGTCGGCGAATTTGATATGAAGATGTTTGAATCCGCTGTCAAGTATTTTAAGAAGTAAAGGAATAAGAAAATGGCATATTTAACCGATATTGAAATTGCGCAAAACGCAGAAATGAAGCATATCGGCAAGATTGCGGAATCTGTCGGTATTGATGAGAAATATCTTGAATATTACGGTAACTATAAAGCAAAGATCAACTATTCTCTTTTGAACGAGAGTAAGCGCGAGAACGGAAAGCTCGTTCTCGTTACGGCTATAACTCCCACTCCCGCAGGAGAAGGAAAGACGACTACAACGATAGGTCTTGCCGACGGTATGAAGCGCATCGGTAAATCCGTCGCCGTTGCTCTCCGCGAGCCCTCCCTCGGTCCCGTTTTCGGTATCAAGGGCGGCGCTGCAGGCGGCGGCTACGCGCAGGTCGTTCCTATGGAAGATATAAACCTTCACTTCACGGGTGACTTTCACGCAATAGGCGCGGCAAACAATCTTCTTGCCGCTATGCTCGACAACCACATTTACCAGGGCAACGCGCTTAACATTGACCCTCGCAGGATCACCTGGAAGAGATGCGTTGATATGAACGATCGCCAGCTCAGATTCGTTACCGATGGACTTGGCGGACGCGTTAACGGCGTACCGAGAGAAGACGGCTTTGATATCACGGTTGCATCCGAGATAATGGCTGTTTTCTGCCTTGCGAGCTCCATTACCGACCTTAAGGAAAGACTCGCGAAGATCGTTGTTGCTTACACTTATGACGAAAAGCCCGTTACAGCAGGCGATCTTGGCGCTGTCGGCGCTATGGCTGCGCTTCTCAAGGATGCGCTTAAGCCTAACCTCGTTCAGACGCTCGAGGGCACTCCCGCATTCGTTCACGGCGGACCTTTCGCCAATATTGCTCACGGCTGCAACTCGGTTATAGCTACTAAGATGGCTATGAAGCTCGCGGACTACGCGATTACCGAGGCAGGCTTCGGCGCAGACCTCGGCGCTGAAAAATTCCTTGACATCAAATGCCGTATGGCAGGACTTACGCCCTCCGCTGTCGTTATCGTTGCGACGGTCAGAGCGCTTAAGATGCACGGCGGCGTTGCAAAGACCGAGCTTGGCGAGGAAAACCTTGAGGCGCTCAAGGCAGGTATTCCTAACCTTCTTCGCCACGTTTCCAACATTAAGAACGTATATAAGCTTCCCTCGGTAGTTGCGGTAAACCGCTTCCCCACCGATACGGATGCCGAGATCGATCTCATAATTGCGGAGTGTAAGAAGCTCGGCGTTAACGTTGTTCTCTCCACCGTATGGGCAGAAGGCGGTAAGGGCGGCGAGGCTCTCGCTCGTGAGGTAGTCAGACTCTGCGAGGAAGAAAAGGGAGATTTCACCTTCTCTTACGACGAAGCTCTTTCTATTCCCGAAAAGATCGAGGCGATAGTTAAGAAAATATACGGCGGCGACGGAATAAACATTCTGCCCGCGGCGGCAAAGCAGATAGCTACTCTTGAAAAGTACGGCTACGATAAGCTCCCCGTCTGCATGGCAAAGACTCAGTATTCCTTCTCCGATGATATGACTAAGCTCGGCGCGCCCGAGAACTTCACCGTTACGATAAAGAACGTTAAGGTATCCGCAGGCGCAGGCTTCGTGGTAGTCCTCACGGGTGATATTATGACAATGCCCGGACTCCCCAAAGCTCCCTCGGCTCTTAAGATCGACGTTGATGAAAACGGCAAAATAACAGGATTGTTCTGATAGTTAGATAAGGAAAGGAAAAGGGGGACTTGTCGCACAAGTCCCCCTTCAAAACCCCGAAAGCAAATATGGAAAAGGTATATTGTAAATTATTGTTTTCAAATTAATTCATAAAACGCTATTATTACTTACGGGTTATATAAACACTTTCATAGTATATCAATAAAAAACACCCCCATAATAGGCGTTGGGGGTTTTAGGGGGACTTGTGCGACAAGTCCCCCTTATTACTATCCTATTCTAACTTCCTTACGAGTTTTCTATAAGGTCAGCGACGAAGTGGTATATATCGGTGTTTTTGATTTTTTCTGCCGAGTTGAAGGTTTTGCATTTTTCGGGATGCGCAACAAAGCCCCAAGTATAAACGGGAACGAGCGTATCCGTATGGTAAGTCGACGTAAAGTCATAAGAGATCTCGCCGCCATTCTTCGTTGCGATAGTCTTATTATACTCGGTGAAGTCCTCACTCACAACAAGGCCGCGAGTTTCGTGGTCTGCGGTAACGATAACCGCGGTGTTCTGACTGTTTCTTGCGAACTGCATAACCGCTTCGACGGTTGCGTTAAGGCTTTCCGCGGCTGCCGAAGAGCCTGCAAGGTCCATATCGTGGCAATTTTTATCAATATGCGCCTGCTCGATAACGAGAACGAATCCGTCCTTGTCGGCAGAGAGGTACTCGATAGCAAAGCCCGAAAGCTCGGAGAGAGTTACTGCGCCATCTGCCTCGGTTTCTATCTCGCAGTGCAACAGCGTGTCTTCATTTGCCTTGGCGAGTATCGCGTTCTTATCGTACTTATCGAAGTAATTATACTTTTCTTTGATTTTTTCTGCGTAATCCTCGTACTTATCGTAATGCTGACCGACGAGGAGATCAACGCCCGAATGGATCTGGCTCTTAATAACCTCATGCTCGAGATTTCTGTTAAGCGTATGCGCGGTGAAGCCTGCAGGAGTAGCGCCCGTTAAGTAATCTGTCGTTACAAAGCCTGTTGCCTTCCCTTCCATTCTCGCAACGTCGAGGATGGTGAGAAGCTTCAGAATGTCTTTATCCACACCCGTGTACTTATTATACGTAAGATAACCCGTTGCCATAGCGGTTGCGCTGGCAGCAGAATCGGTCACCTCGGTTGCCTCGTTCGTTTTTGTATTCAGCGAATTCGTATCAGAGTAGAATTTTTGGAATTCATCACGGAAAGCATATTCCTTTCCGTAAATAAGCTCTGCCGCATCAAGCTGAGCCTCTCCCATACCGTCACCGATAATGAGAATGATATTCTTTATCTCGCCGTTTGTTTCAGCGCAGTCGACGGGCGGGGGCGTGTCGGGTAAAACTCCCGTTGTGCCAAGATATTTATAGTCGGGTATATCCTCGGGATTAATATTATTCTGCGTTCCGTTTTGATCAGTGTTTTGATCCCCATTCGAATCATTTCCAAACTTATCGCACGCAAACATCGTTAGCACGAGCGCGAGAACCAGAACTATCGCCAATAATCTTTCTATTATCATTTTCATAAAAGTATCACTCCGTGTCAAGTTGTTACCGATATCATCTATCAGTCATCTGCTTCATCGAGCAGCTTATAATACTCGTCGAATACGAGGTCTATTATCTGCTCATCGTCAACGAGAACAAGCGTCTCCTCGTCCTCGATCTCCTCAATAACGAAAACCAACGCTTCGTCATCCGCAACGCCTTCAATCTCGGTTATCGGCTTCAGTATAACGTAAATCTTCTCATTAAGAGGGATTACTGCCACCTGATCAAATTCGATTTCGCGGTTTTCCTCATCGTATAACGTTATCGGGTCCTCGTTATTCTCATCGAGAATTTTCTCGATAGGTGAAATATCCATAATCTTTCTCCTTTATGTTTCATCGCGTATGAAAGCCTTTTCGACATTCTATAATCATTATTCTATCATCTCATCTTGCAATTGTCAAGCACAAATGACTTATACAGTTACAATAGAAAAACAAAATTAGAGGGTACTGCGTCCACAATACCCTCGTTTTTTATTAACATATATTACATTCGAAAACCGTTTTCAGAATAGATTTGTAAAGAATCCCACTACCGCTGCTAGCAAAGAGCCGATAAAGGAATTTTTATAAACCTCAATATCCTCTCCGTTCTCGGACTCTGCCACGATCATATTATATTTACCGTTCTTTTCGATAGCACGAATCTTGAATTCGCCAAGACTTTTCTCGGATTCAACGTCGGAGCCTGCCTCGATCTCTTCACGTACTCTCGCGTTTTCTTCGTTATCCGCTATCGTTGCAGAGGCTGTTATCTTTTCGGTAAGCATCACTATATTACTGTAATTATCGCTGAAGGTCAGAACTGTGTTATCATCCCAAAGATAGATATAGAACGCCGCGTGCGTATCCGCGCTTCCGTTATGATACTCTATCGAATAATCACCGCTATACTTCAAGG
Organism: Clostridia bacterium; assembly: GCA_017411605.1. GTDB lineage: Bacteria > Bacillota > Clostridia > Oscillospirales > CAG-272 > UBA1740. Next base: position 20,293 of record JAFQPR010000042.1, read on the forward strand.
TGACCGCGCGTTCGAGAGACGCTTCGTTTTTCTCACTGTCTATATTGTAGCATTCAAGGCGAATTTTCTTATCGCTGACTCGAGCTCCGATCATAACGTATTTTGAGATCTGCGAAACACCGTCAACCGCGATACCCGTGTCATATTCACCTACCGCAAAGCAATCTATCGGGTACTTAATCAAAGTGCGTTTTGCGAATGACGGCTCGTAACGCTCATACGCCTGACTGTTATCCGTGGAATATCCATCAGCTTTATATTTAAACTCAAGCTGCAGATCGCTATGCATCGGCAAAGCGCGAGAGGATATCATAACACTGTTGCCGAGCATTTGATAATACATAACGTTATAAGCCGTTAATGCCTGCTCTTCCGCGTCATCCCCTTCTATACCGCGTATTTCGATATAAATACTACCGTTGCTATCACGGAAGAATTCGCGCGGTATAACGACGGTTTCCTCTTTCGGAAAATCGAAATCACCGCTGTTATAATCACCTATGTAAACAAATTCGTTTGCATCGTACGGGCCGTCGGTATAATCAACAGAATACTCGCTTTCTCCAATTCGAAAAACGATTCTGTATTCGCTAACAGTGCCTTTATGCACATATTCGTTTACATAAAAGCCGTATTTCAGCTTAACCTCGGCGCCTTCCGCGCCAAGAATTACAGTCTTATCCTCGAACAATATTTTTCCGGCGGATGCTTCTATACCCGCAAGGTCGAAATCGAGTTCCTCGGACTCTTTTGCCGCCGAGCAAGAAACAACGGAAAGACATAGAAGTAAAAGAAGCAACGAAATAAATATTCTTTTCACCAAATCTCCCCCAATTCTTTTATTAAAATACGTCTAAAAAATTGTGCCCTCAAACAAGCTTTTTATATTCTCAATCAATTTATCTTCCGTCATTCCCTGATAAAAATACTTATCATATTTAAAAACATTGCTTTTATGAAGTTTAATATCATAATCGGAACAAAGAGAGTGAAGGCGGTCGAAATTCACTCTGCCGTCTTTCACGGGGATGAATCTTGGCGACGTTAAATTTGCGCTTCTTATTAAAAGATTTTCAAACTCAACGTTTTTCGCAGCATCCCCGGAGTATAGCTCTTTTTTATCGTACAGTAAATTTTCTCCGTACGGTTTAAAGTGAATAAACAAATAATCAAAATCAGATATTATCTCTTCGAGCTCGCTTTCAAAAATATACTCTTCGTTGATAAAATTACGCTCATAATTCAAATAAAATTTAACTGTAATCTCGGTATTGCTTTCAATAACTCCGTAATAATCTTCAACGACAGTGCATTTTGCTATAGCACATCTGATCTCGTCATTTTCATCATCCGAATATAAGCCTTCATAGACGCCATCAAGCTTAAGCTTCATAAATGCAGAACCGTTATTCGGTGAAAAATAATCGTGAAGAAACATCGGTAAACCGCATTCCTCTCCAAAAGAACCGCTATCTTCATCGCCTATAAAAGTATTATTATCGGGAGAGTCGCTATCGTCATTGTTTTTTTGCTCGGAGTTTATCAAGCTGCACCCCGTAAAGCACAGAAGCAAAGCGCAGGTAACGAGTATTAGAGAAATTATTCTTTTCATATATGTACCTCCGTGTTTTTACTTATATTTTCGACAATAAGCTACCCGAAATCACCAAACGACAGGTTTTCCGTCATCACCGTAATGCCAGAAGGTGCCATCTGCCGCAGGCTCGTTTTCCGTATAGTAATAAATTGTTATCTTCACAAGACCGTCACCGCATTCGGGGGTTACGGGCATATCTTCCCATTCTTCCTCCGTGCCCATAAAATATACGCACTCCATTGATCGACAATTGCCGAAAGCCAGATATCCGATATCGGTCATACCTTTAGGAAGGACCACTACCGATAAATTTATGCAATTTAAAAAAGTCTTTTCACCTATAGTTTTCACTTTATCTCCGATAATAACGCTTTGCAAAGAAGAGCAACCGTCAAATGCGGACTCACCTATCGTTTTCACTTTATCTCCGATAATAACGCTTTGCAAAGAAGAGCAACCGTCAAATGCTGACTCACCTATCTCGGTGATGCTTTTGCCAATTACAATGTCGGTCAGTCCTCTGCAAGAATCAAATGCTCCCTTGCCTATCTTCGTCACGCTATCGGAAAAGGTAACGTTGACGAGAGAATAGCAGTCAGCGAAAGCGTAGCCATCTATTTCGGTAATACCTTTGCCTATAACAACGTATTTCAAGTTATCCGTGCGATCAAACGCATAGGGCATAATTTCGGTTACTTGATCCGGAATTACAAACTCGGACGCGTTATTTCCTGCCGCATATCTTATCAAAGTTTTGCCGTCTTTAGAATAAAGATTTCTATTAACGGATAAGTAATTCGGATTATCTTGATCAACCGTTATAGTATTTAAATATCTGCAACCCCGAAAAGCGTACTCGCCGATTGACGTGAGGTTTTTGGGGATGTTAATCTTTTCTATATTACTGTCGCAAAAAGCATAATTACCAATAGACGTTATGTTCTCGTGAATATTTATTTGCTGCAAGCCGCTGCGATTAAAAGCATAATCACTTATCGACTGCACGGTTTCGGGGATTTCAATCTTCGTCAGAGCAATGCAAAACTCAAATGCAGATTTACCGATTGAGGTGATGCTTTTCGGAATTGTTAAATCAAACAACTTTTCGCATCTTGAAAATGCTTCATCTTCAATAACCGAAACACCATCCAAAATATCTACCCATCTTAAATTTTCGCACCAATAAAAAGCTTGTTTTCCTATTGTCTTGACGTTACCGGGAATCTCAACTATCTGAAGCGTATCGCAACCGTAAAACGCGCTTTCACCTATCGAGGTGACCCCGCTGCCAAAATCAACGCTTTCCAATGCTTCGCATGAGAAAAATGCATTCTTACCGACAGTCTTAACGCTATCCGGAATTACAACGGAGGTAATATTATCATTTCCTGTTCCATCTATGTTGAAAGCATTCTCGCCTATCGCGGTTACAGGCAGCTCTTTATACTTTTCGGGAATAACAACTTCTGTCTGATCGCCCTTAAATTCGACCAGGGTATATGATTGTCCATCTCTATTCAGCTTAAACTTGAAGCCGTCGTGCCCCGAAGGGATAAGGCGATCGCAACCGAATAGGCAGCATATCATTATAATGCTAAGAAGCAATATAAATATTTTTTTCATAAACATTCCCCCTTCACACTGTTATCTGCAAAATGCAGATATTTAATTTCCCCCGGAAGGATCGGGCGGCAAGGACTTCCACTCCTCGGTTGCTTCGAGGATATCTACTATTTCCTTCACCGCTTCGAGATATCTCTTTCCTTTTCGGGTCAGACCTGCGGAGAAACCGGGAATTTTCTCTGCGGTAACGGTTCTATCAACTTCGCCCGCTTTAACGGAAATCGAAACCGTCATACACGGACTGCACCCGTAGAGCCCCTGAACATCCGAATAACTGAGAATATCGTCAAAGCTTTCGATTTTCATTTCTCTGATAATGTTATAGATAACCTCGAGTTCATCTTCTGTCATTATGTAGGTGGTAACGAATTTATCACCACTCCTCTTTCGCAGCTCCCCGGTTGCGCTATCATAGTAGCTATTCGAATCGCCCCAACTTACGTAAAATGTGAAATCATCGGGCATTTCTTTCGGCAATGCAGTCGTATTTATGCACCCCGTAAAAGATAAAACCAAGGAGATTAATATCAGAATTGTTGCAATTGTTTTTTTCATATAAAACTCCAATCTGAACTGATTATGATGTTTAGTTAAGTAAACATCCGCAATCATACAGTTGCGGCTGTTCTAAAATAGGAAGTAATATATATCACTTTGCCGCATTATTCTACATCTCTATAATAAGTTTACATCATTTAGATATATTTGTCAACGAAGCGACGTTAAAACTTGCATATTTTATGCAAATTTAACATTATATTAACATTTAATGATAAAAATCCGAGAATTTATTTAACTTTCCGTTAAAGTAACATTTAAAACGTAATTTGTGTATGTAATACTTTTATACAGTGGACGATTACAGTTTAAATTACTTATGATGAATCTCCATACAAAAGTTAAGGGAAATATTTCTAAGTATAATTGAAAATTACAAAATTATCTTTTATCTTATCAAAAAACTCATTCGTAATCGGCTCATGAGATTCAATAGAAACCATATATATACCTTCGTACTCAACCTTATAATAATTGATCCCTTCATCTTTGTCTCTAAAGAATAATGTTAAACTCTCAATATCTATGTTTTTTATCTTTTCCAATGGGAAAGAATACGATAAATAAAATCTACAGAAAGGTTGATATGGAAACTTATCAATACCTAACACGCTGTTATTGTACTGGTTTTCGTACCTATTTTTGTAAAACAAACAACACCTTAAATCAACTCTGCCATTTTCAAAATCCAACTCATAAAATTTTTTCTCGTTCCTTGATGCGTATGATTCTGCGGTTGCAGTTCCAATAAACAAATATCCTGCAAACAGTTCATCGTCATAATAATCAAATGCTGCGAATGAGGCGGGTTTTGTTCCAAAAGCAATCCCCCTATCCTTCAAACGTTCATAAGTTTCATAGGCATCCTCATAACTATATGAAAAGTAATGTACTATATACCTTTCTTCTTCAAATCTGTAGTTCGGGGCTTGAGCTGTGGTAAGAGGTATATCGTCTATAGTATCAAATCTTTCTTTTTCGTTTTTTTCCTTTTCAGATATCGACTCGCAGGAATAAAGCATAAGAATTGATAGTGCCAGTAATAATATCAATAATCTTTTTAACATTTTTCAACCTCCGTCAATAAACGACAAGTGTTTGCTTGACTTCATCGAAAAGCTCTTCCGTCCAATAAACCGCAGAAAGAATATGTATTATTTCCTCTCCCTCATACGTTACCTTATGTAATATCAGAGGAGACAACACGTCAAGATCAGCTTTCTCGGGGATTTCAATTATAAGCTTATCCGTGTCAATATTCTCGGGTATATCAGCACCCTTCACAACGCTTATCCTTGAGTGCGCATAACCAAACATATTTTTCGGATAAGTATATGCATGCGGTCCTTTTAAAAACAAATGCTGCGGCAAATTATCTGCGCTTGCGGTATTGAAATAAAGATAACATTCAAGAGTCGCGCTTTCGTATTTCAATTCATAATAATCGCACTTATCAACAAGTTTTGCAGAATCAACTGTAAGAATGCCGTCAAACCAATACTTAACTACATAATCATCCGAGCGATAATCAAAGGCTATTCGCTTTTCATCTGAGATTTCAACGCCGTTTTCAATAAGCAAATCTCTTGCTTCTAAAACTTCGTTTAAACTTGCATACCTCACCGAAACCCACCTATCGTCGAGCGCAGTATCATGATGCGGGAGATAACTTACGATAGGATATGTCAAATCAGTATCATATTCATCTTTAACTCCAATTTCATAACAAGATGTTAAATGCATAAATGCAAATAATAAAATGATTAATAGAAGATTGGCGGAAATTACTTTTTTCATTATGGTACCTCCTGTCGAGTTTTGGATAGCACTTATACCTAATCGGCAAATAAAACCGACTTACTTTCACGATGTATTTTAATTAAGAGCCTATCGATATCACAAAATTTATAATTGATAGGCTCTGTTTCACAACAAATTATTTGTCACAATTATAAAACTGGCATCCGCAGACGTATGAATTGTTTTCGCTATAATTATCGCAACATACATGTGGCAATAGGCTTTCGTTTATTTCTAACCAAATTATGCCACCATAGGTTGTATATCCACTGTTAGAAAGCGTACTTTCTAAAGCATCTGAACTTTCCTCGAAATTTAATCCCTTGTGAACGTAAATGTTTCCATTTGACGCGTCATAATCATAAGCTATCATAGCATGCCCGATACCACCTGCAATAATATTTTCATTGCCAGAGTTGCTAGAATATTTATAACCGAAGTATAAAACCGGTACACCTGCAGTTATTTTGCTAATCATTTCGCTTCTTATTGAGTCAGCCGAATGCCCATCTTCAACAAATTTTGTTCTTATGGTAACTTGCCTAATAGTAAAACCTCTCACACTGTATAAATAATGGATTAACAGCGATAATAATTGACTTGATGTGATTCCTAAACTTTCAGTTCCACCAGTTCTCAAATTGGATGAATTGTAAAAATTCAATGAGCTGCCCATACCTAACGAAATCAGATATGCATGCAAGGATTGATTCTTATGATCATTGATAAACTGTGTATAAGTTTTATTTTGATTTGCATAATTTGTTACAAGTGTTTTTTCATACAAATTACCGGGGGAACCATATAGCAGAGGGTAACCAGACTCTCCCTCTTCCGACTTAACAATTAAATTATCAGGAACAAAATTATCGTGCTTAAAAGAGTCGTAATACGTGAGAAGCATTCCTAAAGCTACATATGCACAAGTATCTTGAGAATTGTAACCAAAGTAATTAATTAAGCTAGAGTAATAATTTGCTGCATAACTATCAATTATTGGACTATGCATCCTATATAAATTTTGATATTCATCAAGTTCGGCCGCAAAAACAGATGTGGCACTCAAACAAAGCATTGCTGTTACTAAGACTATTACTATTAAAATCCTACATCTTTTTTTCATTTTTTATTCTCCTTTTTATTTTTATGATAATATTTTAAATATCTTCGCTCGTATTGCACTTTTCGCACATTGGCATCACCCCGCTTTTCTATATTCTGTTTTCATTTTAGCATAGATTTATAGTTTTGTCAATAATATTATGTGTCAAATAATATAATTGCTACAAAAAATATTTGCTTCAAATTACTTGACTTATGCCGTGCTTTGTGGTAAAATGAAGCAAAGTGACACCAAAAGTCAGAAGGGAGACCGATATTGGCTGGTACTTCGGATATTAAGGAAAAGTTAAAGCGCGGATATTTGGAAATGCTTATTCTGCAGCTTCTTTCCGAGGAAGATATGTACGGTTATCAATTAAAAACCGAAATCCTTGAAAGAAGCAATAATCTGCTGGATTTAACAGAGGGCGTGCTCTACCCTCCTCTCTACAGAATGATTGAAAAGGAGCTTATCTCCGAGAGGAAAGAAACCGTCGGTAAACGGCGAGTAAGAGTATATTATCACATCGAGGATTCGGGAAAAGTCTTTCTTGAGTATCTTAAGAGTGAGTATAAAAAAGCTATGGAAGGCGTTTGCCGTGTTATGAAATGGGGTGAATCCAATGAATAAAGCAATAAAGGCAGAGGTCAGAGCATACCTTAGAAAGATAAGAAAAGCTCTCCCCGGTTCCTTTAATACAAAGCAGGCTGTTGCTTCAACATTAAAATCTCAAATAGAAAACTATATCGAGGATAATCCCGACGCAACGATTGATGACGTTATTGAACGTTTTGGAACGCCCGAAACGATAGCGAACGAATTCGACGTTACAGAATTCAGTGCGGAGATTAAAAAGTATAAACTAAAAGTTTTGGTGTTAAGCATAGTATCCATATTAATACTGTCAGTTTGTATCATACTAACAGTTGCTTTGGTTGAAGCTTTTAACGAAAGCTCATTCACAATCACAGATGATTTTGATTCTGAAAACGACAGATATAACAATGAGGTGGATTCATGAAAAAAATATTAGCGTTTATATCATTTACAGTATTACTACTCTCCTTCTCTTTGACAGCATTTGCTTCTACAAGCTTGCCTGAAAAAAGCTTGCCCGAGAATTCCGAAATAACTTATTTAAGTAACGGTAGCTATATTATAACAACGTTTAGTGTTATTCCAACCGACAATTCCGTTCAAACTGCTGCTACAACCTATACTAAGCAAGGTACTAAAACCATAAATTGCTATTCAAGTGATAATGAACTTGAATGGGAATACACTTTAACAGGAACATTTACCGTTAATAACGGTATTTCAGCAACGTGTACTAATGCTACACATTCTAAAACAATATACTCGAGCAAATGGAGTTTTTCCGATGAAAATACATACGCGGAGAATAACGTTGCACACGGTAAGGGTGTATTCAAGAGAAAAGTATTGTTTATCGTTGTTGAAAAAACAAACGTCGATATTTCAATTACTTGCGACGTTTACGGCAATCTTTCATAATTGATATTTTTAATTTCGGCAGGCACTCAGCCTGCCGATTTTTATATGATTTTCCCTTTGATATCTTATCTCCGCACGGCTTTTTATACAAAAGGAATTACCAAAGACGGGCAAACTTTGTTATATTATACACTTGACAAAGTTGTCAAATAGTGATAAAATATATAAAATAATTTTGCGCGGGCAGGTTCGCGCTAAAGGAGTATTTATGAAGAGAATTACCGATAATATCATATGCAGCGACAGAATGACCGATAGCGATATGGGTGTTGTGTCCTCTTTTTCCGGTTTTCTCCCCAAATCCAAATCATATATTGCTTTACTCGGCTTTTGCGATGTGCACGTGCATTTTCGTGAGCCGGGTTTTTCTTATAAAGGGACAGTTGAGGCAGGCTCAAAGGCATCCGCGAAGGGCGGCTATACCGCAGTTTGCACTATGCCGAACTTAAATCCCGTGCCGGACTCTGCGGAGCATATATCCGAGCAGCTCGCTATAATTGAGCGCGACGCGGTAATAGACGTTTATCCTTACGCCTCAATCACGCTCGGTCAGAAGGGCGAGCGCCTTTCGGATATGGATGCGTTGGCGCCGCTTGCCATCGGTTTTTCCGACGACGGTAAGGGCGTTCAAAGCGAGAAGCTTATGGAAGAGGCTATGCTCAAGGCAAAGAGCCTCGGCAAGATAATCGTTGCGCACTGCGAGGATAACTCCCTGCTCCGCGGCGGATATATCCACGACGGAGAATACGCAAGGGCTCACGGTCACCGCGGAATTTGCTCGGAGAGCGAATGGGGACCTATCAAGCGCGATATCGAGCTGCTCCGCAAGACGGGCGCCGCATATCACGTTTGCCACATCTCAACGAAGGAGTCGGTTGAGCTGATACGGCAGGCAAAAAAAGAAGGTATTGATATCACCTGCGAAACCGCTCCGCATTACCTTATTCTCGATGATTCCGACCTTCGTGAGGAAGGACGCTTCAAGATGAATCCCCCGCTCCGCTCAAAAGCGGACAGAGAGGCTCTCATTGAGGGACTTCTTGACGGCACGATAGATATGATAGCCACGGATCACGCGCCCCACTCGGCAGAGGAAAAATCCCGAGGCCTTGAAAATTCAGCCTTCGGTATCGTAGGCATTGAAACCGCGTTTTCCGCTATGTATACGCATTTTGTTAAGACGGGTATTATCACGCTCGAAAGACTCGAGGAGCTTCTTGCTATCGCGCCGAGAGAACGCTTCGGGATTCCCCTCTCTGATGCGGGCTTCTCTATCTGGGAGCTCGACGAAAAGTATACCGTCAACCCCGATGAGTTTATCTCAAAGGGACGCGCGACACCGCTTGAGGGTATGGAGCTTTACGGACGTAATATGCTCACCTACCATCGCGGAAACGTCGTTTTTAAGCTTGTTTAATAAATTTCGGAGGATATAAAAATTATGGCAAAGAGAACAGATCTGAAAAAGATTCTAATCATCGGCTCGGGACCTATCGTTATAGGTCAGGCGGCTGAGTTCGACTATGCGGGAACGCAGGCGTGCCTTGCGCTCAAGGAAGAGGGCTACGAGGTCGTGCTCGTTAACTCAAACCCCGCAACGATAATGACCGACACCGTTATTGCGGACAAGGTCTATATGGAGCCGCTAACACTTGAATATATCGCAAAGATACTCCGCTATGAGCGCCCCGACGCTATCGTACCGGGTATCGGCGGTCAGACAGGTCTTAACCTCGCTATGCAGCTCGAGAAGAAGGGCGTTCTTAAGGAATGCCGCGTTCAGCTTCTCGGAACGAGCAGCGAGAGCATCGAGAGAGCTGAGGACAGAGAGCTCTTCAAGCAGCTCTGCGAGTCTATCGGCGAGCCTACCATTCCTTCGGAGATCACCTACAATATCGAAGAAGCCAAGGCAGCGGCAAAGAGAATAGGCTATCCCGTTGTTCTCCGCCCCGCATTCACCCTCGGCGGTACGGGCGGCGGCTTTGCCTCAAACGAGGACGAGCTCGTTGAGATAGGTATGAACGGCTTCGCGCTCTCACCCGTGCATCAGGTGCTTATCGAGAAGAGCGTTAAGGGCTACAAGGAGATCGAATTCGAGGTTATGCGCGACTCCGCTGACAACGCGATAACCATATGCGGTATGGAAAACATCGATCCCGTCGGTGTTCACACAGGTGACTCCGCCGTTGTTGCTCCCATACTTTCCTTAAATGACCACGATCTCAAGATGCTCAACGACTCCGCTATAAAGCTCATAAGAGAGCTTAAGATAGAGGGCGGATGCAACGTTCAGTTCGCGCTCAACCCCTATACCAGCGAATACTACCTTATCGAGGTCAACCCGAGAGTTTCGCGTTCCTCGGCTCTCGCTTCAAAGGCGAGCGGCTTCCCCATTGCGAGAGTTACCGCAAAGATCGCGGTGGGTATGACTCTCGACGAAATTGCGGTAGCCGGCACGACCGCTATCCACGAGCCGAAGCTCGATTATATAGTTGCTAAGTTCCCGAGATTCCCCTTCGATAAGTTTACCTCCGTATCGAACGTTCTCGGCACGCAGATGAAGGCTACGGGTGAGGTTATGGGTATCGGCTCAAACCTCTGCGAGTGTATACTTAAGTCCGTTCGTTCTCTCGAGATAGGCGTAAATCACCTCTATCTTGCGAAGTTCGACTCTATGTCAACGGATGAAATATTCGAATATATGAACGAGTTCAAGTCGGACACTCTCTTCGCCGTTACCGAGCTTATCCGCCGCGACGTATCGCTTGAGAAGCTCCACGAGGTAACGATGATCACTCCCCTCTTCCTCGAGGCGTTCAAGAATATCGTAGATATGGAAAATATCCTCAAGACGAAGAAGGACAAGAAGGCTCTCGAGGCGGCAAAGATAATCGGCTTCTGCGACGCTTATATCGCAAAGCTCTGGGGCTGCACCGAGCTTGACGTATGGGATATGCGTCATAAGTATGACATCAAGCCCGCGTTCAGAATGGTTGACACGCTTCACAGCGGCGCATATATCCCCTACTTCTACTCATCCTACACGGGAAAGAACGACTCTATCCTCACGAATAAGAAGAAGGCTATCGTGCTCGGCGCAGGTCCTATCAGAATAGGACAGGGCGTTGAGTTCGACTACTCCACCGTTCACGCGGTTATGACGATAAAGAACTCAGGCTACGAGGCTATCATCATAAACAACAACCCCGAAACCGTTTCAACAGACTACACCACCTCGGACAAGCTCTATTTCGAGCCTCTCACTCCCGAGGACGTTATGAATATCATAGAATTTGAGAATCCCGACGGCGTTATCGCTTCTCTCGGCGGTCAGACCGCTATCAACCTTGCCGCTCCCCTTATGAACCGCGGCGTTGAGATAATCGGTACGGACTGCGACGCTATCGACAAGGCTGAAAACCGCGATATGTTCGAAAAGCTCTTAAAGGAGCTCGATATTCCTCAGCCCGAGGGCAGAGCCGTTACGAAGATCGAGGACGGCGTTGCCGCAGCGGCAAAGATAGGCTATCCCGTTCTCGTCCGCCCGAGCTTCGTTCTCGGCGGCAGAGCTATGCAGATAGTTTCGAACGAGGAGCAGCTCCGTCACTACCTCAAGACCGCCGTTGAAATCGATGAGGACAAGCCCGTTCTCGTTGACAAGTACATCACGGGTAAAGAGGTCGAGGTCGATGCTATCTGCGACGGACGCGACGTTTTCGTTCCGGGTATTATGGAGCTCGTTGAAAGAACGGGTATCCACTCGGGTGACTCTATCTCGGTATACCCCACATTCTCTATCTCGAACAAGGTAAAGGGTATCATTCTTCAGTACGCAAAGAAGCTTGGTCTCGGTATCGGCATCAAGGGTCTTTACAATATTCAGTTTATAGTAGATAAGGATGACAAGGTCTTTATCATCGAGGTAAACCCCCGCTCCTCAAGAACGGTTCCCTTCCTTTCAAAGGCAACGGGATACAGCCTTGCGGATATCGCAACTGAGGTTATCCTCGGCAAATCCCTCAAGGAGCAGGGTATCTTCGATATCTACCCCGAGGAGAAGAAGAGATGGTACGTTAAGGTGCCTGTATTCTCCTTCAGCAAGATAAGAGGTATCGACGCATATCTTTCGCCCGAGATGAAGTCCACGGGTGAGGCTATCGGCTATGACGATAAGCTTAACCGCGCGCTCTACAAGGCGCTTCAGGCATCGGGCACTCACCTTCAGAACTACGGTACGGTATTCGCGACTATCGCGGATAAGGACAAGGAAGAGGCTCTTCCTCTCATCCGCCGCTTCTACAATCTCGGCTTCAACATTGAGGCTACAGAGGGAACGGCTAAGTTCCTTAAGGAGAACGGAATCAGGACTCACGTTCTCAAGAAGATAGGCGAAGGCAGCAACGAGATCGTTGACTCCATCCGTCAGGGACATATCGCATACGTTATCAACACGAGCGGTCTTGGCACAAGCGGCGGTAACTCCGACGGCTACTATATCAGAAAGGCTGCAACCGAGAGCAACGTAACTATCTTTACCTCTCTCGATACCGTAAAGGTTCTTCTCGACGTTCTTGATGAGAACACTATCCGTATCTCCACTATCGACGCATAAGGTGACTCCAATGAAGCAAGCAATATTTGAAATTACCGAAAACAGACCTCTCACGAAAAACGTATTTCTTATGCGTCTTTCGGGAGATACGTCTGATATCACCGCCTCGGGTCAGTTCGTAAACCTTAAGCTTGACGGCTTATTCCTTCGCCGTCCCATCTCGGTTTGCGACTCCGAGGACGGAGTGCTTACTCTTATATATAAGGTAGTAGGCCGCGGCACAGAGCTTATGAGCAAAATGCGCCCGGGCGAAAAAATTGACATACTCACAGGTCTTGGTAACGGATACAATCTCGATAAATCGGGTGATGCTCCCCTGCTCGTTGGCGGCGGTGTTGGCGTTCCCCCTCTCTACCGCCTTGCAAAGGAGCTTTGCGCTATGGGCAAGGACGTGACCGTTATCCTCGGCTTTAACACGAAGGACGAGGTATTCTACGAGGCTGAATTTGCCGCTCTCGGCGCAAAGGTGCTCGTTGCAACCGTTGACGGCTCGTACGGCACGAAGGGCTTCGTTACCGACGCTATGAAAGGACTTTCGTATACATACTTCTACTCCTGCGGTCCCGAGCCTATGCTGAAGGCGCTCTACCGCGCGTCCGAGAGCGACGGCGAGATGAGCTTTGAGGAGCGTATGGGATGCGGATTCGGCGCTTGCATGGGCTGCTCCTGCAAGACCGTTACGGGAAATAAGCGCATCTGCAAGGAAGGTCCCGTACTCGCAAAGGAGGACATTATATGGTAGATTTAAAGGTAAGCCTTGCGGGAATAGAGATAGATAATCCTATAATCCCCGCGAGCGGTACGTTCGGCTACGGCTATGAATTTGCCGAGCTTTACGACATAAATATTCTCGGAACCTTCTCCTTCAAGGGTACGACGAAGGATGCGAGATTCGGTAACCCCACCCCGAGAATCGCGGAATGCCGCGAGGGTATGATCAACGCAGTAGGACTTCAGAATCCCGGCGTTGATAAGGTTATCTCCGAGGAGCTTCCAAAGCTCCGCCGCTGCTTCTCGAAAAAGGTTATGGCAAACGTAAGCGGATTCTCGGTTGAGGATTATGCTTACACCTGCGAAAAGCTTGACAAGATAGACGATATAGGCTGGCTCGAGGTCAACGTTTCCTGCCCCAACGTTCACGGCGGCGGTATGAGCTTCGGTACTTCTCCCGAGGCTGCAGCAGAGGTCACGAGAGCTGTAAAGGCGGTAACGAAAAAGCCCGTTTTCATCAAGCTCTCACCCAACGTTACGGACATTGTTGCTATCGCGAAGGCGTGCGAGGATGCAGGCGCTGACGGCATCAGCCTTATAAATACTCTTCTCGGTATGAGAATCAATCTTAACAACAGACGTCCGATAATCGCAAACAAGATGGGCGGCTTCTCGGGCCCTGCTATCTTCCCCGTCGCTGTAAGAATGGTATATCAGGTAGCGCACGCGGTAAAAATACCCGTTATAGGTATGGGCGGCGTATCATGCGCCGAGGACGTTATCGAGCTTATGCTCGCGGGCGCAACTGCGGTCGAGGTCGGCGCGGCTAACCTGGTTGATCCCTTTGTTTGCAAGAAAATAATCGAGGAGCTTCCCTCGGTGTGCGAAAAATACGGTATCACTTCACTTTCCGAGATCATCGGCGGTGTAAAAGACTAGAAATATAAGAGGTAGAAAAAATGGGAAAAGACGTTATAATCGCGTGCGACTTTGACAGCGCGGAAAAAACATTTGCATTTCTTGATAAGTTTACCGGTAAAAAGCCCTTCGTAAAGATCGGTATGGAGCTTTACTACGCAGAGGGTCCTTCTATAGTTCGTGAAATAAAGGCGAGAGGACACAAGATATTCCTGGACCTCAAGCTCCACGATATCCCCAACACGGTTAAAAAATCCATGGCTGTTCTTTCAAGGCTCGACGTGGATATGACTAACCTTCACGCGGCAGGCACGGGCAGAATGATGGAAGCCGCCATTGAGGGACTTACGAGAGAGGACGGAACAAGACCTCTTCTTATCGCGGTAACTCAGCTTACCTCTACAGATGAGGAAACAATGAAGCGCGATCTTCTTATAGACAAGCCTATCGCTGACGTGGTAATGCACTATGCAGAGTGCGCTAAGAATTCGGGACTCGACGGCGTTGTTTGCTCTCCTCTCGAGGCAGGCAAGGTGCACGAGAGATGCGGCGCGAATTTCCTCACCGTTACTCCCGGAGTAAGATTTGCTGACGGTGACGTAGGCGACCAGAAGAGAGTTATGACTCCTGCAGAGGCAAAGAGAATAGGCTCGGATTACATCGTTGTCGGCAGACCTATTACCGCCGCTGAGGACCCCGTTAAGGCATACGAGAGATGCGTTGCCGAGTTTGTTGATTAATATTTGAAGGAGAATAAAAATGGAAAGCTACAAGAGAGAATTTATTGAATTTCTTGAGAACGCAGGCGTTCTTAAGTTTGGCGATTTCACCGCAAAGAGCGGCAGAAAGATCCCCTACTTCATCAATGCGGGAATGATCAAAACCGGAGCTGATATCGCAACGCTCGGTGAGTTCTACGCGAGAGCTTACTTCGAGAAGCTCGGCAAAAAGCAGGCTGTTCTCTACGGCCCCGCATATAAGGGTATCTCACTTTCTGTTTCCGCGGCAGTTGCTCTTTCCAAAGAGGGACTCAACGTTCCCTTCTTCTTCAACAGAAAAGAGGTAAAGGACCACGGTGAGGGCGGCGTATTCGTAGGATACGTACCCCAGGCGGGCGAGGATATCGTTATTATTGAGGACGTCATCACGGCGGGTACGGCTATCCGCGAGAGTATGGAGATCCTTTCTCACCTTGAAGGAACGAAGGTCACCGCTACATTTATTATGGTTGACCGCAAGGAAAAGGGTCAGGGCGAAAAGGGCGCTATGGCAGAAATTGCAGAGCAGTTCGGATTCCCCGTTTATTCCATAGTTGACGTTTACGATATCATTGAGTACCTTGAGGCTGATGAGAAAAACGCGGAGAACGTTCAGCGCATCAAGAACTATCTTGAGGTTTACGGAGCGAAGGCATAAGATGAGAAGCCTTATTGATATTGACAATTTCTCGGTCGAGGAGATAGACGGCCTCATATCGGTGGCAAAGAATATTATAGCGAACCCCGCGAAGTATTCCGAGGCTTGCCGAGGTAAAAAGCTCGCTACCCTCTTCTTCGAGCCTTCTACAAGAACAAGACTCAGCTTTGAGGCGGCTATGCTCGAGCTTGGCGGCAGCGTTATAGGCTTCTCCGAGGCGAGCAGCTCATCCGCCGCAAAGGGTGAGAGCGTTGCGGATACCGCAAAGGTTATCAGCGCTTATGCCGACATTATTGCAATGCGCCATCCCAAGGAGGGCGCGCCCTTCGTTGCATCTCTCAACGCATCTATCCCCGTTATCAACGCGGGTGACGGCGGACACTGCCATCCGACGCAGACGCTCACCGACCTTCTCACTATCTCTGCCGAGTGCGGCAGACTTGATAATATGACTGTCGGCTTCTGCGGTGACTTAAAGTACGGAAGAACGGTCCATTCGCTTATCAACGCTCTTGCGCGTTATAAGAACATAAAGCTCGTGCTTATCTCCCCGGATGAGCTTAAGATACCGAGCTTCATCAAGGAAGAAACCATAAAGAAGTGCGGTATGGAATACGTCGAAACCGCATCTCTTGAGAATGCGCTTCCCGAGCTTGACATTCTCTATATGACAAGAATACAGAGAGAAAGGTTCTCAGATCCCGAGCAATACGAAAGACTTAAGGACAGCTATATTCTCACCCCCGAGAAGATGCAGCTTGCAAAGCCCACCGCGGCAGTTCTTCATCCCCTTCCGAGAGTTAACGAGATAAGCGTTAAGGTCGATGACGACCCGAGAGCCTGCTATTTCAGGCAAGTAAGATACGGAAAATATATCCGTATGGCCCTTATCTTAAAGCTGCTCTCCGAGGTGAACGAGCCTAAGCTCACTCCATCGTTTGACGGCGAAGATTATATCAGAGAAACGCATACCTGCCGTAACGTAAGATGCATTTCCACCTGCGAGCAGGAGCTTCCCAAAATATTCAAAATAACCGATAAAAACGCAAGAATTGCCAGATGCGTATACTGCGAAGGCAAGATTAATTACTGATAAAAGTAAAGGAGATAAACCAATGGCTAAGTTTATTAACGAACCCTCACATACCTTTAACGAATACCTGCTTATTCCGGGATACAGCTCATCCGAGTGCATCCCCGCAAACGTAAGCCTTAAGACTCCTCTTGTAAAGTTCAAGCGCGGCGAGGAGAGCGCTATCACAATGAATATCCCCATGGTTTCCGCTATAATGCAGTCGGTTTCGGGCGAAAAGCTCGCCGTTGCTCTCGCGAAGGAAGGCGGCGTTGCCTTCATCTACGGCTCGCAGACCATTGAGGATGAGGCTGATATGGTAAGACGCGCAAAGGCTACCAAGGCAGGCTTTGTTATCAGCGACTCAAATATCACTCCCGACGCTACCATGAGAGACGTCGTTGCCCTTAAGGAAAAAACAGGACACAACACGATTGCCGTAACCGAGGACGGTAAGCCTCAGGGCAAGCTTCTCGGTATCGTTACAAGCCGTGATTACAGAGTTTCAAGAATGGATCCCGATACTAAGGTTTCCGAATTTATGACCCCCTTCTCAAAGCTTATCTACGCTAAGGAAGGAACTACTCTTAAGGAAGCAAACGACATAATCTGGGACCACAAGCTCAATTCCCTTCCCATAGTTGACGATAACGGAAATCTTCTCTATATGGTATTCCGCAAGGACTACGATACTCACAAGAAGAACCCCAACGAGCTTCTCGACTCAAATAAAAGATACGTAGTTGGCGCAGGTATCAACACAAGAGACTACGCTGAGCGTGTTCCCGCGCTTCTTGACGCGGGCGTTGACGTGCTTTGCATCGACTCCTCCGAGGGCTTCTCCGAGTGGCAGAAGCTCACTATCGAATGGATAAGAAAGCACTACGGTAATGACGTTAAGGTAGGCGCAGGTAACGTCGTTGACGCGGCAGGCTTCCGCTTCCTCGCAGATTGCGGCGCTGACTTTATCAAGGTCGGCATCGGCGGCGGCTCTATCTGTATAACCCGTGAAACGAAGGGTATCGGACGCGGTCAGGCTACCGCTCTTATCGAGGTTTGCGCTGAGCGTGATAAGTACTTCGAGGAAACAGGTATATATATTCCCGTTTGCTCCGACGGAGGTATCGTTTACGATCATCACATTACCCTTTCACTTGCTATGGGCGCAGATTTCGTAATGCTTGGAAGATACTTCGCAAGATTCGACGAGAGTCCATCAAATAAGGTATCTATCGGCGGCACTTACTATAAGGAATATTGGGGTGAAGGCTCTGCCCGTGCGAGAAACTGGCAGCGTTACGACCTCGGCGGAGATAAGAAGCTCTCCTTCGAAGAGGGCGTTGACTCCTACGTTCCCTATGCGGGAAGCCTTAAGGACAACGTAGCTATGTCGCTCGCGAAGGTTCGCTCCACTATGTGCAACTGCGGCGCGCTTTCTATTCCCGAGCTTCAGGAAAAAGCTGTTCTCACCCTCGTTTCCGCAACGAGTATCGTTGAGGGCGGCGCTCACGACGTTATCCAGAAGAATAACAGCGACAGCATCAAATAATTCGGGGCGGTGCATTCAGGCATAACCGAATAAAAGCGAGGGTAGCTCAAGTTGTGCAAAACTTTAGCTACCCTCGAATGCGCTAAGGGGCTAGGGGGATTTAGAGCAGAAAGCGTCGTTCGTGACCGAAGCCGTACAAAGGTACGGCGAGAGTTGAGCGAACGGCGGTAGAATAAAAAACATTAATAAAAACGAGGAAAACCATAGGTTTTCGACCTTGATTTCCTCAAATTTGT
>JAFQPR010000043.1 GCA_017411605.1 Clostridia bacterium
AACTTATTTATTTTATCATATTTTTTTAAAAAAAGCAAATCTAATTTTATACATATTTTAAAATAAAAATGAGGAATTTTTTATATTTTTTTGACAAATATATAGAAAAACGCGCGAAAACGAGGTATTGCATATGTTTCAAAGTGCCTAATTTTTTCGGTTACGCCTAAATACCGAAGCCACTCGGGGCAAAGGGATTTTGTGCGGAAAGCGTCGTTCACGACCGAAGCCGTACAAAGGTACGGCGAGAGTGAGTGAACAAAAAACAGTTGATAGCTGTTTTTTGAAGCGAAGTCCCACGTACGCGAGTGAGCTGAGCCGAGCAATGCCTCGCGATAGCTCACGACACGGGAGTGGTCAGGTAAGTGAACGGCGCTAGAATAAAAAACTACAATGAATTGGAAGAAATTCGGAGAATTTCAACCTTAGTTCTTTTAAATACGAACTCGATATCAAAATGGGCACTGTGTTGATTTCACAATGCCCATTTGTTTTTTATTCGGTTACGCCTAAATACCGAAGCCACTCGGGGCAAAGGGATTTTGTGCGGAAAGTGTCGTTCGCGACCGAAGCCGTACAAAGGTACGGCGAGAGTTGAGCGAACGGCGCTAGAATAAAAAACTATAATGGATTGGAAGAAATTCGGAGAATTTCAACCTTAGTTCCTTTAAAAATGAACTCGATATCAAAATGGGCACTGTGTTGATTTCACAATGCCCATTCGTTTTTTATTCGGTTACGCCTAAATACCGAAGCCACGTTAAATTAATCTGGTTTTTATAATACCCTCCACCGAGGTCATTTTTTCTACCGCTTCGGCAGGAATAGCTTCATCGGTTTCAATAAGCGTATAAGCATACTCACCCTTCGAGCCGTTTGCCATATGCTCGATATTAAGTCCGTTAGCGGAAATAATAGATGTGATACCCGCGATAACATTCGCGATATTCTTATGGCAAATTCCAACACGGGTGCCTGTCTTGAAGCCGCCTATCGGTATCGAAACTGCGGGATAATTTACGGAATTTTTGATATTACCGTACTCGATATAATCGCAAAGCTCCGCCGCTGCCATAACCGCGCAATTCTCTTCACTCTCCTCGGTGGATGCGCCAAGGTGAGGTATATTGATAATATTCTTCACACCTACGGTGTCCGCACTCGGGAAATCTGTTACATACTTCGCTACCTTTCCCGACTCAAGCGCAACCTTAAGGTCGGCAGAGTTAACAAGCTCGCCTCTCGCAAGATTTACAAGCTTAACTCCGTCCTTCATTTTTGCTATCGCCGCGGCATTTATCATACCTTTTGTTGTGGGTAAGGCGGGAATATGTAAAGTAATATAGTCAGATTTAGTGAATATATCATCATAACTATCAGCTTTTACAACCGATCCCGAAAGATTCCAAGCGGCGCTTACCGAGAGGTGCGGATCGTATCCTATAACCTTCATTCCAAGTCTTACGCCTGCGTTTGCAACCAATCCGCCGATAGCTCCGAGACCTATAACACCGAGCGTTTTTCCAAACAACTCGCAGCCTGCAAAAGCGCTCTTGCCTGCTTCTACTTTAGCGCCCACCTCGTCGTTCTTATCAAGCTCCTCCGCCCAGTTTATACCGCCTACGATATCACGGGATGCGAGAAGCAATGCCGCGAGGGTAAGCTCCTTTACGGCGTTTGCGTTAGCGCCGGGCGTGTTGAATACGACGATTCCCTCGTCTGCGCATCTATCGCAAGGGATATTGTTAACGCCCGCGCCAGCTCTGGATATCGCTATCGTTTCCTTATCAAACTGCATATCGTGAAGCTTTGCGGAGCGCACCATAAGCGCGACAGGGTTCTCAGCTTCGGTAGAAACCGTATATTTATCGGGATCGAAAACGTCCGTACCCGCCTTGGATATTTTATTTATAAGCTTAATGTTATACATAATCGTAAACCTCTTTTATTCTGTATTATCATTGATTAAATGCGCACGGGTGGCTACGAAATGATAGCCACCCGCAAAATTTTATTAAAGCTTCGGATTTTCGAGAGCAAACTTCTTCATAAATGCAACGAGCTTTTCAACTCCCTCGTAAGGCATAGCGTTGTATATAGATGCTCTCATACCACCAATTGAACGGTGACCCGCAAGGCTCTTAAGACCTTCTGCGGCAGCCTCGGCAATAAACTTCTTGTCGAGCTCCTGATTACCCGTAACAAATACTACGTTCATCATAGAACGGCAATTCCTGTCAACGGGAGCGGTATAATAAGTCTGGCTATCAAGGTAATCGTAGATAAGACTAGCCTTTCTTTCATTACGTCTCTTCATTTCTTCAAGTCCGCCTATCGAGAGAAGCCAATCAAAGACGAGCTTTGCCATATAGATACAGAAGCAAGGGGGCGTATTGTAAAGAGAGGAATTATCTGCTAGTGTTTTATAGTTAAGCATTACGGGAGTATCGGGTCTTGCATTTCCGATAAGGTCCTCACGTACGATAACTATAGTAAGTCCTGCGGGAGCTACGTTCTTCTGAGCTCCTGCATAGAGAAGTCCGAATTTAGTTACGTCTATCGGCTCTGAGAGAATACAGGATGAGATATCCGCAACAAGAGGAATATTTCCCGTATCGGGAATATAGTTGAACTTAGTTCCGTATATGGTATTATTGAAGCATATATGAACGTAGTCTGCATCGGGACGGAAATCACTTCTCTCGGTCTTAGGAATAGTGGAGAAGCTGGGGTTTGCGCCTGCGGAGCTTGCCGCTACCGCGATATCTCCGTACTTCTTCGCTTCCTTCATAGCCTTATCCGAGAACTGACCCGAAACGATATAGTCAGCGCATTTATGATCCGAAAGAAGATTGAGAGGAACAGCCGCAAACTGAGTCGAAGCTCCGCCCTGAAGGAAGAGCACCTTATAATTTGAAGGGATATTCATCAGCTTACGAAGCGAAGCCTCTGCAGATGCGATAATCTCCTCAAAATCCTTTGATCTGTGGCTCATCTCCATAACGGACATTCCACTCTCTCCGTAACAAAGCAACTCACTCTGCGCCTTCTCAAGCACCTCAAGAGGAAGCATCGAGGGTCCTGCCGAAAAATTATAAACTCTCTGCATAGCAACACCGTTTTTGCCGATCTATTAATATTAACCGTTTATTCTCTTAATTTTTATAATAAGGTAGTAAGAAGGGTATAAACTAAGAAATAAAGATTAAAATAAAACCGTATCGGCAATCCTTTCAAAATTTGTTAGATGTTTAGTATTATATTCCAATAGCTTCCATTTGTCAATGGTAAATCGGAAAAAATTTTCAAAACAACTTAATTTTCTTAAGTAAATTCACTTTGTTTAAAAAAAGCGAAAAATATTTTTAAAAACTATTGACATTTTCTGACTGCTGTGATATAATATGCAAGCGGCTAAATGAGGCCGAGCCCATGGCGGATTAGCTCAGTTGGCTAGAGCGTCCGGTTCATACCCGGCAGGTCGTTGGTTCAAATCCGACATCCGCTACCATATGGCTCGTTGGTCAAGCGGCTAAGACACCGCCCTTTCACGGCGGTAACGGGAGTTCGATTCTCCCACGAGTCACCAGAAAGACTAGGGGATACCAATTGTGGTATCCCCTAGTCTTTTTGATGCCCCATGGGCATCATCGAACTTTCTCGCGTATACGCACTTCTGTTTTATTTATTGCTATTTTAGTATTTTTAAATTTGTTCACTTTTGTACTCGGTTCGAGCGCGAGGGAGTTCGCATACCGACTTTGTCGGTATCCCGCGTTGTGCGTGGGTAAAGGCTCTCCCTTAAAATGCAACGGAACGGTTGCCGCAGAATTTCCGCACGCTAGCGGATTCTCCCACGCGGGACTCCCACGAGTTTGCCGCTCGGGGTCGTACTCTCATCTAATTAATTTGTCTTACAAAATCAATACTCTCATCTCCGAGCTGGCAATATACCGCTTTGCGGTATGCACCTGAAATATCTAGGGGATACCCATTGTGGTATCCCCTATTCTTTTTGATGCCCCATGGGCATTTTATTCCTTGACTGTTTTCCTTTTTTATGATAGAATAATTACAACAGTAATTTTTGATGGGGTAAGGTCATGGCGGAAGAACGCAAAATGCAGCTATTTGAAGATTATCTGAAGAGCAAGGATGAAAAATATTACGTAGCCGACAGCAATTTGGATAGCGCAAAGGTCGTTATATTCCAACCCTATCCGACTGCGTTTGACTTGAATGCGAAAGCTTCGGTTTCTGCGCTTAAGACGTTGCACGGCGTTGAGCTCTTTGAGGATGCAGAAAAGTATGAGGATGCAGACATAGGAACGGCATATATATCAAACGTTCCGCTTTACGGAACCGACGAAGAAACGTACGGCTTCGGGGATCTATTTGAAGCTGTAATTCATTCTCCGCATATTGAGAGCGTTTTTCTTCGGGCATCCTTCACGGAAAAAATGAGCGCAATCATCAATAATTCGAAGGTCAAATTAATTGCATATAAGCTTGAAATGTTTGATAGATTTTATAAGGACTTTTTGAAGACCGCCGACTCCGACCTTCTCACAAGACTTGGTGAACGATTAGAGAGCGGAAATTTAAAAATCATTCCGTTTCCAAATTACACGCAAGCGCAGATAAGGGCGTTTGAAAAAAGATATTCGGATTTTAAATCCGCTTTCGATGAAGCTATAAATTAAAACTTTCCCGAGGTACACTATGTGGCTTAAAAACAAAATTGCACAGTACAAAAACTACAAATACGGCGTAAAGCACTGCACGTTCAATCCCGAGGGACCCGGCGTTGTCAGAATTCATCTCGTGCCGCCAAGGTTCAAGCTATTCGGCAGCGCGCCGCATATAGTTATACTGAACGGCTATTACCTCTTGCCTATCGGATATTCGTGGGCAATTCTCCTCTCCGCGTTCATAGACGAGGTTAATAAATACGATGGGCTTCCTATAGATAACGAGGCGGAATATGATATTTTCGAGCGCACCGTCAATTCCGCTCACCGTGTCTTTCCCGGTATAAAAAAGGATGAGCTCGAAGAGGACCTCGACGAGGTGCTGCGAATTCTCTTCGCCGTAGCAAGGCAGGATGAAACGGACGTTGATATTGAGCGCTTGTCTATCCGAGCGTATGCGAAAAACATGACGGCTCCGCACAGAGTTGATCTTATGGTATCGGCTATGACCGACGACAAAGGTGCTTGGAAATGTAACCAAAAGTGCGCATTTTGCTACGCCGCAGGTCAAAAGCTCGCAAGCTCACGAGAGCTAACTTGCGAAGATTGGATGAAGGTTATCGATAAATTGTGGGACGCGCACGTGCCAATGCTTACCTTCACGGGCGGTGAGCCGACGCAGCGCGAGGATATTGACGTTCTCGTAGCTTATGCGCGCAAATTCGTAACACGCCTCAATACTAACGGCATAAATCTTACAAAAGAGCTGACAGGAAAGCTTAAGGTAGCAGGACTCGACAGCTTGCAGGTCACCTTGTACTCCGGTGACGAGGATATACACAACGCTCTTGTTGGCGCACAGCGATTTGCCGACACCGTTTCGGGTATAAAAAATGCCGTTGCCTCAGGACTCGACGTAAGCGTCAATACTCCGCTTTGCAAGAAAAATTCCGACTATTTAAAAACTCTTGAGTTTGTTAAGTCACTCGGTGTTCGCTTCGTCACCGCTAGCGGTCTTATTTGCACGGGAATGGCGAAATCGAATCACGAGAGCTACGATCTATCCGAGAATGAGCTATTTGAAATTATTAAAGGCGCAAAGGAATTTTGCGACGGAAACAGTATGGAAATAGACTTCACCTCGCCGGGACTTATCAGCGACGATAAGCTCGACTCTATCGGTATGAATACGCCCTCCTGCGGCGCTGCTCTATCGAATATGGCAATAGCTCCCGACGGAGAGGCAGTTCCCTGCCAGAGCTGGCTTTCATCCGGCGGCAGCCTTGGAAATATTCTTACCTCGGATTTTTCGGAAATATGGAATTCACCTCTCTGCAAATCTCTCCGAGCTATGAATGACAAAGAGGCACTCTATTGCCCATTCAGAAACAAAAAGTTCTGAAGTACGCTTTTTCTCGTAATCTAAACTATAATCGACGGTGACTGTTATATGAAAGACAAAAAGATGAAAGAAAAGGACTCGTTTACAAGAGAAAATATACTCAAAAAGCGAACCTTTACAAAAACCAATACCATATTACTTATAATTACTGTTCTGATACAGATCGCTCTTATCGTTGCAATAGTATTTATCGCAAATCACGAGCCCGAGCCCGACGATATTATTAAAAGCTATGATATCGACGTTGAGCCCCTCGACGACGGCACGCTTGATATAGCTTACAATATCACCTGGCAGGCAATCTCGAGTGAAGAGCTGACCTGGGTTGAGATAGGTATGGCAAACGAGAATTATTCCGTTTATGAGGACTCTTTATCTCGGAATATCGTGCGCTATGAAAAATATGACGATGACGGATACGTTTTACTGAAGCTCTATTTGAACGAGGAATACTCCGACGGAGATATATTCGACCTCTCATTCAAGGTAAGACAAGAGCGTATGCTTTGCCGCGATGCTCAGGGATACTTTTACGAGTTCGTGCCCGGATGGTTTAACCTCATCCCTATCGAAGCCTACACGTTTTCCTGGAAAAGCTCTGAAAGTATAGTATCCTCTACTCACGACAGTCAGGTAGGAAATAAGCTCGTATGGTCGGGCTCGCTTCTGCCCGGCGGTTATAAGAGTATGTTCGTCAGATATAACGAAAACGCTTTTGACGGCTGCAGTGCTATGACCGAATATACTATGTTTGACGGAAGAGGCGCATCAAACGATCTCGGCGACGATAAGTTCCCGCTGATTATGATATGCGCGCTCGTTGCCGTATTGATTATCATCGGTCAGGTGTTTATCATAGACTCTTACGTTTCATACGTCAGAGGTCGCGGATTTATAACAGGCTATGGATATCACTACCATACCTACGGCAGAGTGAACTACCGATACAGAGCTGCCGCAAACGCTCACGCACAAAGCTCGGGCGGCGGAAAGGGCGGATTCCGCGGTAGTGGATGCGCTTGCGCCTGCGCCTGCGCTTGCGCAGGTGGCGGAAGAGCCGGTTGCAGCCAAAAGGATACTTATACTAACACGCCTTTTTCGAAAAGAAAAGGCAGCAAAAAAGACCGGTAAAGCGCATTTTTGAACATAATAGTTTACAAATTAGCAAAAAAAGGGCTCGCTTGAGATTTAAATCCCAAGCGAGCTTTTTTTGTTATCAAAGTGTTTTATCTCATAATGAACAAATTACGCACTAAAAGGTTATTTTATATAAAAAGCCTGCATATCATCGAGGCGAAGAAGCATAGGATCGAGTCCGAAAGCTACACCCGTGTCAATATTTATCCAGCTTTTCGTCTTTATCATACGCCCTTTGTACCTATCTCCGTAATGCCAGGTAGGGGTATGACCTAAAATAACAGTAAAATCACCGTCATAAACCTCGTCAAGCGAGGGTCGATGCCATACGAGATTATAAGGATCGTAGCGATCCAGCGGCTTTCCCTTTCTGTAATCGGGAAGACCGCCGTGAACGAGAACGAAGCGTCTGTTTCCTATTTTTACGTCCTCATAGTAACTGCACCCCTTAAGATACTCGACTATCCGTAAAAGCTTCTCTCGAGGTAGCTTGCTTAAGCCCGTAAGGGTCGGCTCAGCGCCGTTTTTTGCCCAGTTTTTCAAGGATCTCATTTTTTCGGAGGTAATGCTCTGAACCGTTCCCTCGTTTATCTCCATAAATGCAAACTCGCATTTCAGCATCATAAGCTCGTGATTTCCGAGAAGTAGCTCGACGTTATCCTGCTCGATTATCCACTCGAGTATTCTCGCGCCGTCGCTGCCTCTGTCTATAACGTCGCCAATAATAACCAAAAAATCCTTTTCGGTAAAGCCGCTTTTCTTAAGAAACGCAAGAAATTTCTCAAGCGGATATCCGTGAAGATCACTCATTACGTATACCATTACGTCACCTCCGTTTTTTTCTTTTACTGCCAATTACACGTTACCTACACGATTCATCACAAAAGCTATCGGCAAGTAAGCTATTTATATGATACGCCGAGAAGATCAAAATACACTGCTCTGAATTTATAATAAATTTCCTCATCTCTGTGCCAATGACCGAAATACCATTTATCAAAGCTTACCTCGTGAGCTATCCAATCGAAAAATCCGTTCAGCTCAGCCTCGTGAGGATCGGGAGCGCTTCCCATAGCGTAAACTATTTCGGCGGGCGCGGTGTGGGAAATTATTATGTCGACAGAATTTCCGTTATTTTTCAAATTCTCTGCCGCCTCGTGATACTCCTCGTTTGAGGGCATCTCGCAGGACCACCACGAGAAGCCTTCTCTCCTCATATATTTATCGCGGCTGTAACCGCCGCCCATAGTGAATATTCTTTTACCTTCTATCGAAAAGACCTGCCCGCGCATAAGATGCAGGACGTTAGGACGGATCATATGCACCTTGCCTCCGCACCACTCCTTGATCTCGTACTCATTATTGAGTCTATCGAAATTCTCGTGATTTCCGTCAACGAAAAGCACCGTATACGGCAGCTCGGAAAGCGCGTCAAGCTTTTCACGCTCCTCAAGATACGCCATCGTTCCCCTCGTTTGAAAGACAAATCCGAAATCTCCGCAAACTATGACGTAATCCCCTGCCTCGGGCACTTTTCCGTCAACAAAGCTGCCTTCAAAAAATCTCCCCACCTCACCGTGGGTATCACCTGTTATATAAATCATTTTTCACCTTTTTTGGGGTCAGAAAGGGCTGTCCCAAAAATGAAACAGCCCCTCACTCGTTAAATATTAATCAAAAAGATCGGTTACGCTGCGGGAACGAATTCCTGTCCGCTTTTTGCATAGATCTTTCCGTCATCCTTGAGGTAGAACTCTATCTTTTCCCACTCTCCCTCGCGGTAATTGCCGTTTTCCGTATTTAAATATCCGTAACCGTAGTGAGTTATTCCCGCATCTTTGATATTACTTCCAAGACGGATAGTTTTAAGATTCGGAAGCTCAACGTTACTGAAATACATATTGAACGCGTACGACGCTATATTTTCGGTTACATCCGGCACTATATAAAGCTCGGCGCTTTTTGCCGAGGGATACTTAACGAGAGTTTTGTAGTCCTTGGTGAAAAGAACTCCGTCAAGCGATGCGTAAGTACCGTTTTCTTCGTCTACAACAATCTCTTCCAAAGTATGAATATTAAAAGCATCGTCCCAGATAAGCTCTACCGTCTTCGGTATAAATATCGAGGTAATCTTGAGCGAAAGCTCGCCGTATTTATCGTAATACTCGGAAACAAGGCTTCCCGTTTCAAACAAGCCGTCCGCATCAATCCTACCGATAGCCGTAACACCGAAGGTGTATCCATTGTATTCAACCGTTTCGGGAATAACGATATCTCCCGCGCTCTCTATCTTAACAAGCTGAACTGTATCGTAGCTCGAAATAGCATAAGTAAAGTCGCCCACCTTGAAGGTAGTTCTCAAAAGCACGTCGGAGCTGTCAAATTCCGTCTTTGAGCTCTCCGGCAACTCGTACATAAATCCAATACCCGTATCGCATTTTTCAGCAGGTGTGTGTGATACGATAAAAGCTTCAAGCTCCTCGGATACCCAGGGGCCGTCCATACCCATAAGCTCCTCGGTATCGCTTACACAGAAGTATGTGTAGGATATCCCCTGCATAAATCCGGGATTATCATCCCACGTAAGATCGAACCAATACCACTTTTCGTCATCCATCTTAACGAGATTCCACGCGTGATTCTCTCCCGCATATCCCGATACGAATACGTTTTCGACACCGCAGTAATTGAGAAGCATCTGGAAGGATTTTGCGTAGGACTCGCACACGCCCTCGCCTATCTCGAGGATACCGAGAATGTTATGAGCGTAATTATCATCTTTGGGCGTTACACCGTCAGCCTCGTATGCGTAGTCACCCGAGGAAATTATAAGATCGTGAAGCACCATTGCTATGACGTACTCACTGTCACTCTTTACCCGACCAATAATATCTTCTGCCTTGGCGTATATCTTCGCATTATATGCATTTCTCGTTTCGCCGAGCTTATACTCCTCGTCAACCTTTATAGAAAGAGCAGACGTAGTATACGATATATGCTTTGACATCCAATAGTAAAGGGGATGGTCGGTAACGTATGCGCTCCAGGTAGCGATAGCTTCGTCCTGCGTGAGTCCGAATTCGCTGAAGTTTATCTCGCCGATAACAAGATCATCGCCTGCGTTTTCACCGCTAACATGAAAGAGATCGGCACGCGCATCTATGGAATTGTAAAGTTTAGTTAGATTTTCTGCGTTTTCTAATGTCTTTAAGTAGTCAAGCGCATATGTTCCGTCATACTTTGCGGGAGTGGTATAATCGCTCGAGAAGATAACCTCGGGCTGAACCAAAACGCATCCGCAGACAGAGCATATCTTGCCCTCGGTCTTAGCGGGAGAGTTTTCAGTCGCCTCGGTTGCGGGAATTATTTCTTCGGTATGAGGAAGAAGCTCTCTTTTCTCTTCCCGGGTCTTGCCGCAAGAGCATTCATAGATATCCTTACCCGCCACCGAGCAGGTGGACTCCATATAGCTTACCTTAACAAAATCGCATTTATGCTCGGTGCTGCCCGAGTTGTTTCCGTTATTATTGTTGCTGTTGTTACCGTTGTTACTGCCATCTCCGTTGGTCGAATCATCGCCCTCGGCATCATCTCCGCCCGGCAGAATATCCGTACCTTCACCGAGATCGCTCTCGGGAAGGAATGACGAAATAATATCGCACCCCGAAAGGCAAAGAGAAAGTACAAGTACCATTAAAATGAGTAAAAGCTTTATTTTCTTCATAATTACTCCTCCTTTTTTCTTTATAATATAATATTTTTACCTTTTTGTCAAGTTTTTTCTGCCGACAGATAAATAGAACTCGGTACTCACCGTTTATGTGAATACCGAGTCTATAAATTATTCTGCGCTGTCCGAACTGTCTTCTGCGTCCCGATCGGTATTATTCCTTCTTTTGAATATCTGATCGCGGAAAAGAATAACGTTCATCACGACAAAGAAGAGCGCAATGATCACCAAAACCATTACGGGATTCTTGGGACACCAGTTCGCAAGAAACATAAGCGGGAAACCAAATACTATCGCAGGGAAATTCTGATAAACAAGGTTATCAGCGGCGGGTGATTTAAACTCACTGTCTATCTCTCTTAAGAGAATTATACCCGTACTCGCAGTACCCGTAAGCATTCCGTACATCGCCATAAACTGCTCCTCGGAATATTCGGGGAAGAATTTCTTAGCGATAAATCTGTTATAAAGATAGGTTGCTAACATACCGATAGCGCACATTATGATAAGCACTCCGATATAGTTCTTAACAAGGTCGAGTCTTATCGCAGCAATTCCCGAAACTACCATAATATCGAAGAAGAAGTTACTGAGTCTTGTCAGAAGAAAGTTGTTTGCATAATCGTGATGAAGAATATTCTTTTTGCGCATAAAGTTCATCGAAAGCTTGACAACAGTCGCAAGAAGCACACCGAGAAGGAAGTTGAAGCCGTATATAAGGCTCTTCATTCCGGGAAGAAGGTTGCCGAGGAGCGCCATAGCGCCATAGGTGATGAAATACGTCATCATAATAAGCGCAAGCTGAATAGTTATTTTATCAACGCTCTCCGTCATAGGTATATCGTTCGGTGCCTGAACCTCGTTCATATCGATATCTTCGAGCTTATCGCTGTGCTTAATAAGCTTTCCCGTTCTTTTGAGAACGTTCATATGTATTACGCCGCCAACGGATGCAACGAGGAAGCCAATCGCGGCAACCGTAAGGCCGAAGCTCTTACCGCCGACAAATCCCTGCTCCTCATAGATCATACCGTAGTTCATAGCCTGACCCGTGCCCTGACCGAAGCCGAAGGCAATAAGAATTCCCGAGCCGCTGAAGAAATCTTTTATAAAGAAGCCCGCGATTATGGTAACCGCAAGTCCGAGAGTTCCCTGGAGCAGATACGTACTTACCGTGGTCACACCCGTGTTAAATATTTCCTTAGTTCGCTTTTTATTGAGGTGAGTTTTTGTGGTCTTGAGCGTTGCGGCTATAAAGCCAAGCGCCAAGGTATGATAGGTTATCATTTCAAGGTATGCCATTCCTCCACCGCCAAAGAAAGCGGTATCGAAAATAACGTCATCCGTTATCAGGTTATAAACAGTGGAGATTACAAGCAAGATAGTGCCGCCGAGGACCGACGTCGGTATAAGCGATGCTTTAATAAATTTTACTCTTCTCTTAAGCGCGTTCGCAACAAGAAGACTCATAAGCAAAATAGCTATTATACTGAGAAAGCCCCAGTTTCTATATTCCCAAAAATTTTCCATTTTCAACCTCAGAGATCAAGTTTTTGTACCTGTGATAGAGATTAAGATATTTCAGCGCGCAAAATCTCTTATCTCCCTTGATCTGGTATATCGTTTTTCCTTCGTAAACGTTAAGTTTATTCTTTCCAAGGATTGTAACCGCCTTAACCGTGTCAAAAGAAAACACCTTTTCCCCGATATTCTTTCCCGATACAGTCATTTTATCACCGTAAAGGGACAAGCTTACGTCCTCATCTAAGACGTTCTTGCTTTTATATACGATAACCTCGGAAAGTTTCACCTTTTCCGTATATAATGGGGTATCCGTGTGAAGCTTCGAATCAAAATTATTCACAAAGTCGTTTTGATAATCGTACCAATCCGAAACAAAGCGGAAAGGAAATCGGGTATCGACTCCTACGAGCTCCTTCGTTCCGAGATACCGTATCTTTTTTCCGCACCTTTTGCATTCGATAATATCACCGTGGCTTTCAAATTCCGAAAGTCCGTGCTCGGGACATACATACATCGCACGCTCAAGATATTCAGCAAGATGATCGGATGAAAACTCTCCCTTAACGCAAGCCTCGTCCACATAGAGCGTCTTTTTTATGTATTCATATATCTCGTCGTCACTCATAGCGGCATAAGCCTCGGGCTCAAGCACGTCGGCAACGTATCCTCGCATACTGCCGCGGCGTACAACGTCACTCCATCTTGGATGGACACCGTATCCTCCCTCGAGCCTGAACATCGCAACGGGAAGCTTCAACGCCTTGATAAGACCTACGATAGCATCGTTCATATGCCCCGTTTTACCGCTAAAGGTCCTGTTTCCCTCAGGCGCTATGGCAATGCTGCCTCCCTCTTTTGCCACTCGCATACAATTGAGAACCGCGGAAACGTCCGCAGTCTGCTTCTTGATCGGAATCGGCTCAACCGCGTATTTGAGCAGCTTTGAGATAAAGCCCATCGAGAAAATATCCTCGCTCGCAACATAGTATACGGGAAGCTTGAACGGCATTCCGACAAAGAACTGATCAAAAGCCGTTTGATGATTATACAATATAAGAAACTGCCGCTTTTTTAACTCTTTTGACTTTTCAATTTTTATACCGTATTTCCATTTACAATACGGATAAAGTAAACAATAGGCTACATTTTGGATAATTTTGTGTCTGAGTTTTATCCATTTTTTCTTCTTTTTCTTTTTTGACATATGACACTCCAACGAATATTGATATTATGTTTTAATCATAGAGCTCCGGTTATAACGTTAATATTTTCTTGCGTTTTTTTGACGCACCTGGGGACAAGGTCAAATCCTTGCCTGCTTTGTAGTTTAGCACAAAAATGCATTTTTGTCAATTATTTCTGCTGTATAAATTCTTTTGTCCAAAGAATTCCGATCGTTTTTCACTGTAATTCTATTGCTACGGGCTAAAAAAACTAAATCGACGCATTGCGTTTTTAATAAAAAAACGTGGACAAATGCCCAATACGCATTTATCATTTTTAAAATTATTTTGAAAACCACTTGAAATTTTTATATTTATATGATAAAATAAGATAATATTATTTTTATATACGCGTATGAGCGTGTAGTTAAGTTGTTAGAAACGGAGAAACGCAATGCAAGAGAAATTCATAAGCCTTCTATACCCCAATGAAGATTCTCAAAACTTTCATTCCTTCAGAGATAACCTTCCCGATATATCCGAGGACGTTTGCGACGAGCTTGGTCTTACAGAGCTTTTTAATCTGAAAAACAGTACGCTTTCGGATTTCTTTACCGAGGATATCGACGTTATCAAATACCGCCAATCCACCATTGAAGATATTTTGAATATTCCCGAGATCAAGGATACTTTAGCAGAGGTTCACCCGATACTTGACGATATCCAGCAGCTTCGAAGACTCGATATGGAAAGCTCAAATTCGGGAGATTCATATCTCTACAGCATTACGGAAATTGAGCTTTACGTAAGCTGCATTGATATGCTGAAGCGTGGATTTGAGCCGATAAAGGACAAGATAAAGAGCCCCGCATTCAAAACTCTGTCAAGCTTTATAATAGAGCTTGCGAGCTCCGAATATTATGCCGAGCTTAATAAAAAGCTCTCGGCTCTTGCATCAAGAGTTCACGAGGTAAAGAGCGTTACGATCGGCGTTAATCTCGACAGAGAGCTTCGTCCCTGCTCTGCAGGTGTTATATCGGTAAATTCCGAGCAGTTCAAATCCGGTAAAGCTCTTGATAAAATACTACGTCTTTCATTCAAAAACGATGCTATGACCTGCATTGCGGAGCTCTCTCCTCTCGGAAAGGGACAAAGTGATAATAAAAAAGAGGCTCTCGTGGCTGCTTTCCATACAGCTATCGAAGACGTTTTCAAATCATCCATCAAGGGCTGGCGCTCAATCGTCGGAGAATACGTGCTTGATAACACGGATTTCCTTCTCAAGCTGCTTCCCGAAATCGAATTTGTTTCCAAAGCCTCGGAGCTTATCAAAAAGCTTGAAAATCACCCGGGATGCACTATGGTAGTTCCCACCGTCGAGCCAAAGGAAAGCAAAGCATTCTCCGCGTTGGGGCTTTTCAACCCGAGAGTTGCTCTTGCTATTGACGACGAGATAGTAACTAACGATTTTATATTTGATGATAATGCAAGAATATACGTGCTTACGGGACCTAACCGTGGCGGTAAATCGGTTATTACGGTTGCGGTAGGCGCTGCGGAAGCATTCTGTATGCTCGGTCTGCCCGTGCCTGCGGAAAAAGCGTCCATCTCCCCCGTCGACGGAATATATACCCACTTTCCCGAGGGCGCGGATGACACCATAGATAAAGGCCGTCTTGGAGAAGAATGCGCAAGACTCCGAGAAATATTCGATGCCGCAACTGAGGACAGTCTTGTTCTCCTTGATGAATCGCTTTCATCGACAGGAGCGTACGAGGCATCCTATATAGCATCGGAAATACTCGCAAGCTTCGCGGTTATGCGAACGAGAGGAATCTTCTCTACTCATCTTCACGAGCTTGCCGCGAGAGTTCCGGAAATAAACCAAAAGTCGATGGAGCTCGGCGGTATTCAGATAGATACCCTGGTTGCGGGAATTGAGGAGGGCAAGCGCTCCTTCAAGATAGTAAGAGCAAAGCCCGACGGTAAGTCCTACGCGAGAGATATCGCAGATAAGTACGGTCTTTCTTTCGATAGCATTATGGCGAAAAACAATTTGAGAAAAGGAGAGACCTTATGAGTGTAGTTATAGGAATAGACGTTGGCGGCAGCACGACGAAGATCGTCGGCTTCCGCAAAGACAAAGATAAGAAAGAGCTGATACAGCCTCAGTTCGTTCAAGCAAACGACCCGATAACATCTATTTACGGTGCTTTCGGAAAGTTTACCGACGAGAACGGGCTTGCGCTCTCTTCAATAGATAAGGTAATGATGACCGGTGTCGGCTCATCGTATCTGAAAAACGGGCTGTACGGCCTTGAATGTATAAACGTACCCGAGTTTCAGAGCATAGGTCTTGGCGGACTTTATCTCTCGGGACTTGACAATGCTCTTTGCGTAAGCATGGGAACGGGAACGGCGCTGGTACACGCGGTTGCCGGTAAAAAAATGACGTATCTTGGCGGTACGGGAGTCGGAGGCGGAACGCTTATGGGACTCTCAAGACTCCTGCTCAATGCGGACGAGATACCTCACATTATGGAAATGGCAACGAACGGAAATTTAAAAAACGTGGACCTTCTCATTTCGGATATGACCGCCGATGATACCTTGAGCGAATTAAACCGCGATCTCACCGCTTCCAATTTCGGAAATCTTTCCGATATTGCAAGTAAGGATGATATCGCTTCGGGAATTCTCAATATGGTTTTTGAAATGGTCGGTATGATATCGGTATTCGGAGCGCGCTCGGTCGGAGTGAAAAATATTATTCTCACGGGAAATCTGACGCAGCTTCCCTATTGCCGCAAGAAATTCGTTCAGTTTGACGGGCTATACGAAAAAGAGGGCATGAAGTTCTCTATTCCCGAGCTTTCAAACTTTGCGACCGCTATAGGCACCGCTCTTTGCGGTTAGCGGTGAGGAGATACCCAATGACAAAAAGCATACTTCGTTTTATGATACCGAAAAGTCTTGTCGAGTATATCAATATCGACAGTTCGGTAAGGCAGGCTCTTGAAAAAATGAATTTTCACAGATATACTGCAATTCCCGTTCTTGATTCGGAGGGGAAATATATCGGCACTCTCAGAAATGATGACATTTTTAATTACTTTTTAAAGAGCGGAAGCTTTGATAAGTTCACCGCAGAGGATATTCCGATAAGCGAGATCCTCGACGTAGCCTACTCGAAGCCCGTTTTACATAACACGTCGATAAGAGAGCTTATCGAAAGCGTTAAAGAACATAACTTTGTTCCTATAGTCGATGACAGAGGATGTTTTATCGGTATAGTTCTAAGACGAGAGATACTCAATTATCTCTTGAAGCACATTAAAGATTTTGATTAAAATTAAACATATACAAATTGCAAAGCGGACTATACACCGCCTTGCAGGGGAGGAAAAATGAGCGAAGAAAAGAAGAATCAATCCGCTTTATCTGACGTGTCGGGCAACACGCAGAGCGCGGAACAGCTTGACTCTGCATCTAACGCAAACGAAAACGCGCCGGATGCAAAGCAGCTCCGCGAAGAAGAAAAAAGAAGAAAAGCGGAACAAGAACGCGAAGAACGCGAACGCCGTGAGGAAGAAGAGCGCCGCCGTGAAGAAAACGAAGCGCGCAACCAAGCCTACCTCAAGAAAAAGCAGGCCGAGATGGAGCATGCCGAGCTTTATAGGCAAAGACTCCGAGAAGAAAAAGCGAGAAGACAGGCTATTGCCGCTCAGCGCAAGTCAAACAAGCTTAAGGCAGAGGCAAAGGCTGAAGCCGAGCGCAGAGCACGCGAAGAGGAAGAGCTCGCACGCCAGAACGCTATAAGAGAACATCAGGAGGATGCAGAACGCCGCAATGCGGAAAAGGATGCTTACCTCGAGAGAGTTTCAACAAAGCGTATGGAGAATGAAAAAGCAGCCGAGGATTACAAGGCTGCAGTTGAAGAGTACAAGAACGCAAAAGAAGAAGCCGAGCGCGAAATGGCTGAAAAGATAAAGGAAGCACAGGAGAAAATCGAACAGGCAAAGGCAGCCTCCGAAGCAAAAGCGGAGGAGCATGTCGCATACCCGGATGACAGCAACTCCGATAATACGCTTGATGCTGCGGATGACGATACTCTCACTTTGACGTTTGATGATTTTAACGGTACAGATGAAGATGACGTACCCGAGGATGACTTCAATGACGACGAGATCAAAATAATCGATATCAGCGATGAGGATAATTCGGAAACCGAAGGTAATGAAGTGACTGCGGAAAGCGATGACGTTGCATCGGGCGAAGATGACAGTATCATTGTTATTGATCTTAATAACATTCCCGGTCTGTTTGACGAGGAAAAGAACGAGGAGAAGAAGGATGAGCCGAAGGCGTCAGAGCCTGCACCGGTACCTCCCGTTCCCCCCACACCGCCCGTACCGCCTGTTACCCCCGAGGCAAAGCCGGCTCGTAAGCCCGCTCCAAAGCCTGCGGTGAAGAAGAGTGCGCCGAAACCCGAGCCCAAGCCCGAGGTTAAACCGGAGCCTAAGCCCGAAGTTAAGCCCGAAAGTAAGCCGGAAGCAGCTCCCGCACCTACCCCCACACCTGCTCCCGCACCTGCGCCTGCTCCTAAGACTAAGGCCAGACCCGCTCCTGCTCCTGCAGTTGCGGTTGTAAAAAAGAAAAAGAAGAAGAAAAACAAACCTGCGACATTTATGCCGCCAATGGATCCGATCCAGGCATACTTGCTCGGCAGCAGTACATACGATTTAGCAACCAAAGAGACCGACTTCGGAAAGGAACACGAGGAAAAGAAGAAAAATGCAAAAATGGCATTTGAAAACTTCCCCATTCCTCCTATGAAAATAGGTTCAACCGACGGTGATTATAAATACGCATCGTCAACCGAAACGCCGTCTTACGATACGGGCAAATCCAAGAAAAAAAGGAAAAAGTCCGCTAAAAGTATAGTGAAAGGCGGAGATGGTGATGACGAAAGCAATCTCGATCCTTCTCTTGGTGCAGTAAGTGCTGTCGGTGCAGCCGGTGCCATTACTGCAGCTCTTGCAATCGCAGGAGCAGCCACAGATAAGGATTCCACCGCTGCACAAGCTCTCGGTGTTGCGTCCATCGCACCCGCAGGAGATATTAACTCTACAAAAACAGATACGAATGCTCCCGAAGCAGATGCAATTGCTACAAAGGGAGATACACATACAACCGATGCCGATTCGGCAGCTGCTCTTGCCGCATATGAAGGTAAAAGAGAGGCTGATGAAGCTGAGGCAAAGGCAGCAGAGGATGCGGCTATAGAGGCTAAAGCAGCCGAGGATGCCGAAAGAGATGAACTCGAGTCCCTTGCACGGAAATCTGATAATGAGAGAGATATTCTCAAAGACGCAGAAGTTAGAGATACCGAGATTGATGAGCTCGCTTCGCTTGCCGAAAAAGCTGATAATGACGATGATACTGTCAAAGATAAAGAAGATACAGATGCAGAAAGCGACGCGCTCGCTTTCCTTGCGGGTAAGGCTTATGCAGATGCGGATAAAGAAAAAGACCGCGAGGCTACCGAAGCTTTAGAGAAAGCCGGCGATGAGGCGGACGATTCCCTCTCTACTGCAGAAAAAGCTGATAAAGAGTCAGATGAGGATACTCTTAAGGCAGCCGAAGGTAAGGATGCCGAAAGTGATGCGCTTGCTTCTCTTGCTGATAAGTCCGATGAAGATGCGGACAAAGAGAAAGACCGCGAAGCTACCGAAGCTTTAGAGAAAGCCGGCGATGAGGCGGACGATTCCCTCTCTGCTGCGGAAAAGAGCGATGCTGAAGACGATAAAAAAGCTACAGATGAGCTCGATGAAGATAATAAAAAGAACGAAGAAGCGCTTTCCGCTGCTGAAAAAACTGAAACCGATGAAAAAACAGCAGAGCTTCGCGAGTACGAAAAACGTTCCGATTCTGACAGAGAGCTTGACGAAACCGCAAAAGAGCTTAAGGAAAGAGACGAAGAAGCTCTTAACGATGCTAATTCCTACTCCGATCACGATAAGGAAGAGCAGGATAAAGCAGCCGTTCGTGCACTTGACGATGAAAACAGTACTAAAGCAGATTACGCAAAAATCGTCGAAGACGAAAAGAAAAAAAGCTCTGTTAATAATGAAAAGGCTATAAAAGAGGCTTACGAGGACATTCTTGAGACCGAAGCGGAACAAAAGAGAAAAATTTCCGTTGACAACGCCGATATAGCTACAGCTGCGCTCGCACTTAATAAGGACGAGTTCCGCCGTTACGTTGCCAAAGCTGAGGCTTATGAGGAGCTTCTTCTTGCCGATGAAGCTTTAGCCCGCGACAAGCAGCAGAAATTCAGTGGAGATATGTCTATACTTCTTCTCAAGGAATGTATGGATATCGAAAGAGAGTTGCTCATCTCCTATACCGATATCATAAGACGCGCAATTATCTCCGACAACGAAAAGTATCACAAAATATATTCCGAGAAGCTCGAAAAAATGCTCAGAGAGTATAACACCGATATAGGCTTCTGGAATCACTATACGGGAGAGCACGTTCCAAAGGTTCCCGGAACATACCTCTCTCTATCCAAAAACGGTAAAAAGGTTCCCGAGATTCCCGGTGTAGAGGTTCCGCGTCAGGTAGCCGCAAAATTGCCCTATGCGACATCCAGAACGTTAACCGCTGCAGATAAAGCAAAATCCTCGGTCGCTCCCGCAACGGACGGTATCAGCGAGCAAACTCCCCTTGTATCCGCTGATAGAATCTCCACGATCAATCTTGTAAAAGAAACAAGAATATTAAATTACGAGGCCGAAACTATCCTTAATTCAAAGGGTGTTGACAACACTGAGAAATTTAAGGATTATTTCAAACGAGCATCCGTTTTCGAAAGAGAAGTTAAGGAAACAGAGCAAACTCTCCGTAAGAAGCAGTTGCAGCAGACCGGAACAATGGAAATTGTCTTCCTCAAGGGTTGTATAGACCTTGAAAGACAGCTTCTTGAAAGCTATGTTCAGAGCTATAGATGCGCCGTAAGATCCGGTGACAAAAAGCTCGCATCCAAATATATTTTAAACATCGAGACCGCAACAAGAGATTATAACGCGGATCTCTCACGCTGGAGCTCGCTTACAGGCACCAAGCCCGAAACCGTACCCGCATCATTTGCAGAAAACGTAAGAAGCGGCAAGGTTATTCCTCTCTTGATTCCCGTCGTTTCACTTCCCTCCCACGTGGAAGAGGCTATGAAGAGAAGAATCGCAAGACGAAGAAGACGAGGTGAGCCTCCGATACAGGAAGTTTCCGAAAACACAGAGGTTTACGAGGCTATTCTTGCCAGAGCTTCATTAAGCGCTCTCGACGAGAAACATAAGCCGATATCCACCGATACGTCGGAAGTTCCGGAAGAGATAAAGCTCAAAAACGGCGAGACTGTTGAAAGCTTTATCGCACGCTACGAGGATGCTTTAGCAGCTAAAAATGCCCAGATGGCAGCCACTGCCACTATCGCAGCTCTCACGTCGGGTGCCACAGTATCCGCAAGACCTTCTCCCTACACGCCTACAGGCGACGACGATGAAATAGGTGAGCTTTATCTCTTTGGTAAAGGTCACGTAAGAGAAGGTATTGATAACCGCGCAAGAGTTGTTGCAAGAGCGGGTGACAGACCTGCTACATCAACTCCCGCTCCCAAAAAGCCCGATTCATCCTTCCTCGCCGCAGGAATGTTCCCGGAACCTGCCGAGCTTGACGTAGGTCTGCTCAGAGCTATCTACTCAAAGGAAGCTATCCGCGCGCCGAAGGACGAAGTGCTCAGCGAGAAGCATAATAAAACGATCGATAAAGAAGCCGTCGATTACGATCAGCACGAGTTTGAGCGTGCCGGAAGAGCTGATATTGCAAAAACAGTTGCAGAGCTCGAGGAAGATAAAAATCTGGCTAACCTTGACAAGGTAGATGCTAAGGCTGACAAAAAGTATGCATTTGACAGAGCTTTTGACAGAGCCTTCCCCTCGGAAGAGGTTGCTACGCTTTCAGAGGCTGAGCTTCGTCGCTTCCTAAACGATTCTTACGTTACCGAAAGAAAGCTTAAAAAGGAAAGATCGAAGGTTGACGAAAAAATTGTTTACGCAAAACACGATCTTCCCCTTTCCAACTTTATGCTCCGCAAGGGAAGAAACACTGCGGATCTCTTCAGCGATCAGCTTGAAATTGAAAGAAAGCTTCTTGAGCTTTATCTCCAGTGCTACTTCTATTCTTCCGTAGCAAATAATCCAAGATGCTCTGAGATCTATCGCAGAAAATCAAAGGCGGCTATTAAGAGATACAATAAGAAGCTTGAAACCTGGTGCGCTTTGTATGACGCCGAAGGCGAAGCCGTATCGCTAGAGGTTTTAAACGACATCAGGCTTGGCGGAGCTTTGCCTACGATTGCCGCTCCGGGTACTCCCGGTCCGACAGCACATACGCTTCCCGAAGGAGTTGAACTTAAGGATAATACTGTTTCCAAAAAGTTCCCCCCCGAAAAGCCTGTTGAACCGGAAAAGCCTAAAAGCACAAAAGAAAAGCTTAAAGATTTCTTCTTTGACGTTATTCTGGACCAGGTTCCCGAAGAGCCTACAAAAGAAGACCTTGAAGTAGCAGAAAATCTCGTTTATTACGGTGACTATGTAAAGAGAAAACGCTCACCCGAGCTCTTGAATTACGACGTTCTCGAGTATGAGGCTGAGAACTCGGATAGCGAAACGAAGCGCAAGCTTGAATTTGAAAAGCGTATTCTTGAGTACGAAAAGAAGCTCGCTTCAAAGCAGGAAGAGGACGTACGTACTCTCGTTATCGACAGAACCGTTATCAAGCATGACGGTACTCAGTTCAAGCCCTCTACTAAAGCTGTCGGAAACGATGAACTCGTTTCGCTTATCATATACAAGCCTAACGATTCCGCAATAGACGGCAAAAAGCTTTATTCAAGAAAGAATAAATCCAAAAAACGTGCAAGAAAGCTTGAAAAGACCGCAAGAGCTGCTTATAGCGCGCTTATGGACTCGAGCGGAGCTATGGCTCTCATTCACCTTGGCTCTTGCATCGAGATTGAAAGAAAGCTTCTCGAAACGTATATTGACGATTATCGTTATGCTCTCGCAGCAGAGGATAAAAAATTCATAAGACGTTATTCTGTTAAAATTACGGAAACCGTCAATAAATATAACGCAAATCTCGAGCTCTGTTCTTCCCTCACAGGACTCCATGTTGAGTTTATTGAAAAAGACTTTGCCAAGAAGATCAGACTCGGTACTACTATCGTTATTCCTTCGGTTCATATTCCCGCATTCGCTATTGCAGAAATAGCAGATAACGAAAACCACGAGCTTAAGCTCAAAACAGCACCTTGGGAAGACGTGGTTGAAGAGGCGAAAAAGACCGACGATATCGAGCTTTACGCCCTTGCGGTAAACAGGAAAGCCGAAGAAATCAATGATATTCGCGAGCATCTTAAACGTGTAGAAGAAGATGCTGCGCTCAACCTCTATGACTCTGTGATGGCTAAACGTGAGGAAGCGCAAGAATTACTTGATGCTTCGAAGCCTGTTAAGTCAGAAGAGGCAATCAGCGAAAACAGCATCAAGCTCGCTGATAAAATTGACGAAAAATCTGCCGTAAACGCAGAGCTTCGTGAAATCAATAAGGCGCATGCTGAAGCTGCGATGCTCGCAGATTATGACAAGGCTGCAGATAAAGCCGCCGGTCTTGCCGAGATGGCTGCGACCACTATACCTACTCAGACTCAGATCGATGCAGGTCTTTCCGACCTTGCCAAGTCTGTAGAAGATAAGAAAGCTGAGCAGGCTGCGCTTGCCGCTACTGTTGCTGAGACCGCGGAAGCTGCAAGACTCGCAGATTATGACAAGGCTGCAGACAAAGCTGCAGGTCTTGCCGAGATGGCTGCGACCACTATACCTACTCAGGCTCAGATTGACGCGGGTCTTTCCGATCTTGCTAAATCTGTTGAAGATAAGAAAGCTGAGCAGGCCGCACTTGCCGCTACCGTTGCTGAGACTGCGGAAGCTGCAAGACTCGCAGACTATGACAAGGCTGCAGATAAAGCCGCTGGTCTTGCCGAGATGGCTGAAGCTGTTGCTCCTACCAAGGCTCAGATTGATGCAGGTCTTTCCGACCTTGCTAAGTCTGTAGAAGATAAGAAAGCTGAGCAGGCTGCGCTTGCCGCTACTGTAGCAGAAACTGCAGAAGCTGCAAGACTCGCAGACTATGACAAGGCTGCAGATAAAGCTGCAGGTCTTGCCGAGATGGCTGCGACCACTATACCTACCCAGGCTCAGATTGACGCAGGTCTTTCCGATCTTGCCAAATCTGTTGAAGATAAGAAGGCTGAGCAGGCTGC
>JAFQPR010000044.1 GCA_017411605.1 Clostridia bacterium
CCTGCACGAGCACGACGAAGGTCACCCTTTCTGTGAGGACCGTCGAGGATCATCTGGTCACCGGTGTAAGCATGAACGGTGGTCATGATACCGGACTGGATGGGAGCGTAATCGTTAAGAGCCTTAGCCATAGGAG
Source organism: Clostridia bacterium (assembly GCA_017411605.1). Lineage (GTDB taxonomy): Bacteria > Bacillota > Clostridia > Oscillospirales > CAG-272 > UBA1740. The sequence continues at coordinate 137 of JAFQPR010000044.1, forward strand.
CAAGGCAGTTGGTGGTGCAGGAAGCAGCGGAGATGATCTGATCATCAGCGGTGAGGTTAGCATTGTTTACGCCGTAAACGATGGTCTTAAGATCGTTGCCTGCGGGAGCAGAGATAACAACCTTCTTAGCGCCTGCGGTGATGTGAGCCATGGACTTATCCTTGGAGCAGTAGAAACCGGTGCACTCAAGAACAACGTCAACTCTGAGCTTCTTCCAAGGGCACTTTACAGCATCCTTCTCGGAATAAATCTTGATTTCCTTACCGTCAACGATGATAGCGCCGGGGGTAACAACCTTACCGTTCTCGTTAACTACAGCATCCTTGTAGTCTACTGCGTGACCGTAAGGACCCTGAGCTGTGTCATACTTAAGAAGGTGAGCGAGCATCTTGGGGCTGGTGAGGTCGTTGATAGCAACGATCTGATAACCCTTTGCGCCGAACATCTGTCTGAAAGCAAGACGACCGATACGGCCAAAGCCGTTAATTGCAACTTTTACATTTGCCATTTTTGAAATCCTCCAAAAAAATTGTTTTTTTATTTCGCGTCTAACATTATAACACAACTTTTTTCAATATACAATAGCTTTGACTAATTTTTATCAATTTTTCTCCACTTTTTCAAAATTATCGGGTGAATTTAGGCAGTTTTTTGCCTATTTTGCCCGATTTTCTACTGCTTTTTGATAGATTTACGTAAAAACGCAGTATATTTGGCACTCGCGCGAGACGTTTCGGCTCACGCATAATTCTCCATACCCACTCGAGTCCGAGCACACGGAAAGGCATCGGCGCGCGGCGTTTCTCGCCCGAATAGATATCGACGGAGCCGCCGAGCGCTATAAAAAGCGTTTTCTCGGAGAAGTGTCGCACATCCTTTATAAATATTTCCTGCGCAGGCGAGCCTAAGCAAACAAAAACTATATCCGGGCGCACATTGGACAGAAGCTCACCTACCATCTTCTTATCTATCCCGTATCCCGAGAGCGCAAATTCGGGTATTACATTTCTATGCTTCGCGGTCAGCTCCTCAAGCGCCCTCACAGCTACTCCCTCTCTGCCGCCTATAATACCGAGTCGCACGCACTTATCCCCTTCAAGCAAGGCTTCGCCAAGCTCAACGCCCGGAAATCTCTCGGTTTTGCATCCAAGCCGACGAAGCGCCAGCTCTACTCCTATGCCGTCTGGGATACAGAGTGACTCTGCGAGCGCCGACTTAAGCTCAGGCATACTCTCGGAATTTGCAAGTATCTCGGGATTGACCGTTGAAATAGCGCCGCCGCGGCCTATAAGCTCAGACGCGCGAGAATACAGCTCTTCTTTGCTCCCAACCGCTATATTTATATCAAAAAGCGTATAATCTTCGTTTTTCATATAACATTCTCCTTCGTTTTATTTTTGACACAAAGATATTTTTAATTCAGTCGCCATAAAACTAAATTTCCAACGCGTCAAATTCTTCTTGCTTGACAGGAATTATTATATATGATAGAATGTTTTATGAAATATAACTTATAGCTTTAATGCAAAAACAGCGGAGGCTTTTATGAAAAAGAAAACAACTCATCAGTTATCCAAATATCTGCACGGAACGTTTGCCGAGTTCTTCGGCAGAACGACGTATGACGGTATATGGGTTGGACGTGACAGCGATATTCCTAACGTTAACGGTATCAGACTCGACCTTATCGAGGCTATCAAGGAATGCGGTCTTACGAGCTTCCGTTGGCCCGGCGGATGCTGCGCCGAAAAGTACCACTGGTACGACGGAGTTGGCCCCGACCGTATGCCGAGAATGCACTTTGCGAAAGATAGAAATAACGGCATATGGGATATGTCCTTCGGAACGGACGAGTTTATGGAGCTTTGCACCCTTACAGGTATGGAGCCCGTTATCGTCGCAAACGTTGCGAGCGGTACCGTTGACGAGTTTCGTTCCTGGTTTGAATACTGCAACGCGCCGAAGGAAACGAAGTACGGCGCAATGAGAGCAAAAAACGGTCATCCCGAGCCTTACAACGTTCGCTTCTGGGGTATTGGAAATACCGACGAAGAGGCGTGGAAAACCGCCTTCAATCCTTACGTTTACGCAGGCGATTACATAAGATTCAGAACGGCTCTTGACGGTAACTTTACCGCAAGCGGCGACGGCAAGAACGTTGAGGACTGCGTTCTTATCGGACTCGGACTCAGCATACGCCACGGTCACGGAGATTGGCCCGCGAAGGTTATGGACCTTATAACCGACAACGGACGCGAGCGTACCGCTCCCGATATGCTTTCCGTTCATCACTATCTCGGCTCCATGAAGGATAAGAGGTGCGGTGACGCGGTGGATTACACCGATGAGGAATACTACTATCTGCTTGACAGCCTCGTAAAATACGAGGAGGATATCGAGTTCCATAGGCAGCTTATCGCCGAGCACGGCTCAAAAAGGAAGCCCACGTACATCTCCTTCGACGAGTGGGGCACCTGGCACGACGAGGACAGAATAGAGATAGACAGGCATCAAAGGCAGACTATGAGAGATGCCGTATTTGCGGCAATGGCTCTCCATATTTTCTACAAGAATTCGGATATCGTTAAAATGGCTATGCAGACCCAGCTCTGCAACCTTAACGAAAGTCTTTTTGATACAGACGGAAAGCATTTCGTTAAAACTCCCACTTTCTACGTTATGAAGCTTTTCCGCGAGCATCTTGAGGGATACTTACTTGAGGATGCTTTCACCTGCGACGGTAGTATTGATGCCCTCGCGACGGTGAGTGCCGACGGCAAACGTATAACTCTTACCGCCGCAAACCGCGATCTTTACCAGGATGCGAATATTACCCCCGCAAACGAGATAGCAAATCTCAAAGTCGTAATGTCGGATATCGTAAGAGCCGATGACGTAAGACACTTCAACTCCCCCGAGCATCCCGCTCTTATCCGCTCCTATCCGTTTGATGCTTCCCTTCCGACGGTAACTGTACCCCCTCACTCGGTTATCCGTATCGTTTTCGAGTCGGACTCGGAGATTATTGTGTAAGAATATTATGTAAAAATTATAAAGTCAATTGTTTTTCGCATATATTTACGCGTCAAATAAAAAATCTTCACCGCACTTGACAAATTAATTTTTAAAATGTATAATATCAAAGACTGGATGGGGCAATCGCGCGGTAACATGCCGAAAGGTTTTACCGTGAGGAAAGTCCGGGCATCGTAGAGCGGGATAACGGATAACGTCCGTCTGGGGTGACCCACGGGAAAGTGCAACAGAGATATACCGCCGCTTTTGCGGTAAGGGTGGAAAGGCGAGGTAAGAGCTCACCAGTTTCTATGGTAACATAGATCCGCTGTAAACCCTATCCGATGCAACGCCTTGATTTTCGGACCTCGCGTTCGACGCGCTGCTCGCGCGTGTTCATGGCGGCAGAGCCGTATGGCTTGAACTTGACGGTGACGCCAAGTGAAGATAGATGATTGCTGCGCCGTAGGCGTACAGAACCCGGCTTACAAATCCAGTCAAATAAAAAAGCATTTCAAAACCTACTCTCTCGCGGAGCGGTTATGAAATGCTTTTTTATTTTGATCTTGCCGCATTATTTTGTCATCCTGAGCGGAGCGCAGCGGAGTCGAACTCGAAGAGCGATGCGGAGCATCGGGATCTCACTTTAGACCCAAGCGCACTAAATAGGAAAAAGCGCCGAGATTCCGCAGTCGGCGATTTTGCAAAAGCAAAATTTCGGCTGCGTCCTGCGTCCTCCCCTCGGAATGACACGGCATCAAAGCGAAAAATGAATTATGAATTATGAATTCTGCATTCTGCATTTTGCATTCTGCATTTTGCATTCTGCATTTTGCATTATAAATCATGCATTATAAATCATGCATTATAAATTTTCTTCCGAAGCTCGCTGACAGTGCATCCAAAGCGCGCCTTGAAACGCCTGATAAAGTTCGGATAATCGTCAAAGCCGCTCTCCGCAGCTATCTCCATTACCGATATATCCGAGGTTTCGGCTAGTTTTTTTGCATAGTTGAAACGGAGTCTATCGACGTATTCCTTGAAGCTGACGCCCGTTTCTCTCTTGAATACGGACGAGAAATAGGTCGGGGAGAAGCCCGCGTATGCCGCAGTCTCGGCAAGGGTCGGATTGTTTCTGAAATTCGATATAAGGTAGAACATTCCTTTGGCTATCGGTGTTCCCTCCGCTTTATTCTCGGAAGAGTAGCTGCGGAGCTTCCCTATTATCGAGTTAAGAATATACGAGCGGTATTTTTCATCCCCCTTTGCGCCTGCCAGCTCAGAAAACAAGGCGTCGAAAAATCCCCTGTCCTCAGCCTTAATCTGCACCGAAAGGCTGCCGAGCAGAACGAGCTCCGCGAGCATCTGCCCGTCGCAAAGCTTCTCCGAGAACATCACGTTATAAAGCTCGAGCGCATCGGTCTTCACGCTGTGAAAGCTGATCGGCGTCATAAGAAAAAGCATACCGCCGCGAGCCTCGTGACAGACACCGTCAACGTTATAATTTCCCGTGCCCGAGGATATATATTCAATTTCAAAAAAATCGTGCGGATGAGGTCTGCAATAGCCTTTTACTATCTTCTTTGTGCAGTATATCTCACCGCCGCGAAGCATATCCGCCTTCAGGTATCTTCTCATAAGCGCCACCCGTTACGTTGTTTTTTCTATATGATATCACACATCGTAAGAAAAAACAATAATTCTTTCAAAAAAACTATTGTGAAGAGCTAACATAAGTTATAAAATATAGTTATAAAGACTAAAGGAGATAAAGCTCAATGAAAAAGGTTCACCTTGTAGGTACTTCTCATATCGACCCCGCGTGGCTCTGGGAATGGCAGGACGGATATTCCGAGATACTAGCAACCTTCCGCTCGGCGCTCGACAGAATGAAGGAATTCCCCGAAATGACCTACGCGGCATCAAGCGCGGCTTTCTTCGGACTCGTTAAGGAAGCAGACCCCGAGATGCTTGAGGAGATAAAAGAGAGAGTTAAGGAAGGCAGATTTGAGATAGTCGGCGGTTGGATCGTCGAGCCCGATTGCAATATGCCAATAGGAGAAAGCTTTGCGCGGCAATCTCTTTACGGACAGCGCTTATACAGTGAGCTTCTCGGGAAAAAGGCAACTATCGGATACTGCCCCGACTCCTTCGGTCACTCTGCGACAATACCGAAGATACTCTGCGAGTCGGAGATGGACTCCTACGTATTTATGCGTCCAAAGCCTCACGAGAACAATATTCCACGAAGCGTTTTCCGCTGGAAGGCTGATGACGGCAGCGAGGTCACGACCTACAGAGTACATATAAATTACGGTCTTACTCATATGGGACAGAGCTTCACGAGAATAAATCTCTCACGTGATGAAGCGACGGAAACGGGCGTTCCGCAAATGGCGCTTTACGGCGTTTCAAATCACGGCGGCGGCCCGTCGCACGAGCTTGTTAAGACGTTGAGGGACAATTGGCTTGAGGATGCCGAGTTCTCCACCCTGAGGGCGTATTTTGACAGGGTTAAGGATAACCCGAATATGCCAACGCTTTCGGGTGAGCTTCAGCATCACGCTATCGGCTGCTATTCCGCGCACGTGGAATTCAAGGAGCTTATATCCGAGTGCGAGCATAAGCTTATCGAGGCAGAGGGACTCGCCCTTATGGCATCAAAGCTTGCAGGCTTCACATACCCCAAAGAGAAGCTTAAAGGTGCGTGGGAGAAGCTTCTTTTCAATCAGTTCCACGATATTATCTGCGGTTGCTCGGTTAAGGGCGTATACCGCGCATCGGAGCAGCAGCTCGGCGGTGTTATCTCCACGGCAGAGGCGATAACCTTCGGCGCGATGCAAAAAATCGCGCAATCAATAGACACGGTTTGCAACTGTATATACGAGAAAAAGCCCGAGCGATGGCTCGTTTGGGAAGCCGAAAAGCACGGAATGCCAATAGTTGTTTGCAATTCTAAGCCTTATCCCGTAACCACTACCGTGAAGATGTTCACCAGCGCGTCAAGAATTACCGATAGCTTTGGAAACGAAGTTCCCCACCAGAAGGTGCGCGGGGAGCAGACCTTGATAAATCAGACCAACGCTCTCGCTTTCTCGGTTACATTAGCTCCCTACTCGTACGAGGTATACAGAGCTTACCAGACGGAAGAGCCGGAGAAAAAGTTTGAGGAAATCTTCTGCGACAGCTCGCGCCTTGAGAACAGCCTGCTCCGTGTTGAGTTTGACAAGGAGAGCGGTGAGATCACCTCGATATACGATAAGGTTAAGGAGCGATATATTGCAGACAAAGTCTTCGGTACTCGTATACTTGATGAAACGCATTGCGACACCTGGGCGCACGACAGAGCAAAGCTCGGCGAGGATATAGGCTCGTTTGGCGGCGCTGAATTTACGCTACTCGAATGCGGACCTGCGCTCTCGACGCTCCGCGTGGTACAGACGTATGGCGCATCGAAATTAACACGGGAGTATACCTTGCGCTATAATTCCGACACACTTTCGGTCAAGGCATACTTTGATTTTTATGAGAAGCACAGAGCCGTGAAGCTCTCTGTTCCCGCAGCTGCCCCCGTCGTTGCTGCAATCCCCTTCGGTACTATTACGCGCGAGGCGCTTGGCATAGAAGAGCCCTTTGGAGAATGGCTTTCTTCGGGAAATCTCGGCTTCGCCGCATCGGGTATCCACGGCTACGATAGCGCCGACGGATATTTCTCGCCGACGGTTCTCAGAACCACAATCTTCGCCGATCACTTTGGTAGCGACGGAAGCAATTCACGTGATGACAGGTGCGAGTATATGGGGCTTAACAGGACAGAATTCTCCTATGCGCTCTTCCCCACCGACAGTATTCACGAAACACAGATCAAGTGCGAATTATTTAACACGCCCCCGAGAGCCGTCTACTCCTCGTTCCATAAAGGCACGCTCCCCGAGAGAATGACTCTCTTTGAGTCCGACAGCTCCTCTCCCGTATCCTCTATCAAGATGGCTGAGGATTCGGATATGGCGGTAATCCGTGTCTTCGACCTTGAGGGGAAGGACAGCGTATGCAATATCAAGCTCTTCGATAAAGAGCTCGCGATTCCGCTCGAAGCTCACGCGGTCAGAACGGTACGCGAGGACGGCGAGCAGCTTTACTTCACGGAAGCTAAAAAGCCTTAAATCATATTTATATAAAAAAATAGGCTATCTCAAGTTTTTTGACTCGGGATAATCTATTTTACGTTATATACGATAGGACAAATTTTATCAGTTTATATATTTTTGCTTGTACTCGCACGCATCGGCAATTATTGCATCAACCCCATCTCTGCCATGCTGAACAGTTCCGTCCACAAGTGTTAAAGTAGGGATAACACCCCGTCTGACGGGAGCTCTCCAGGTATGATTAGTGCCAAGCTCGTGAACACCGGTACTGTGTCTTGATGGGTCACCGAGGCATAAATGCGAAAACTCTCTTGCGTACGGCGTAAAGAGCTTCTCGTTGAACTCATCGTGATAATGCATTTCTCCAAAGGTGTGTCCGCTATGGAAAAGAGGTATGCACTCCGAGAGTCCATCATACCAGGCTTCTCCGCTTATAAGAAATTCCGGAGCGCCTTCACGCAGACGCGCGCAAAGCTTTTTCACTCCTTCAAAAAGCGGATAATTGGAATCATTTACCCAAACGGCAGCTATATCAAGAAAAGCACCGTCGTAACCGAACTCATCTCTGAGTGATACTATTTGATCAACCAGACGGTTCTGCCATCCCGGCGCCGCGGGATTTACTATCCCCTGCGAACCGTGATGATAATGCCTCGAGGAATCCATATCGCAATCAAGGTGATTGCAAACACCTCCCGCAGCCGGGACAAACAGACTCGGAATTCCCCACTGAGCATACCCATCGCTTTCCGTGCTGACAACGTTAATGCCAAACATAAGCATTACGTGAACACCCATTTCGTGAGCGGCGTTTATAAGCTTTCGAAGTCCTTCTTTTCCCCCAAGAGCCTCGGCGGGTGAATAAGTTCCGTAATCAAAATAATATCTACCCTCAAACCCGGGAAGATACAAAAGAACGTGCTTACCATCAATTTTCGAGGTTATATATTTCAATGACTCTATCACGTCGCTGTAAGTATTGAACACATATCCCGTCCAATGCATACAGTGCGCCGCAACCACCAAGCTTATATCCGAAAGCCATGACGGTGAATCGCATCGTTCCTCGTACGGCTTAAAATTATGCGAACGGACAATAAACTCGGCGTATTTTGATTTTACTTCATCCTTATCGGTCGTAAAACCAAATCTCCATACGGGGGCAGATATTGAGGACGTCATTGAGGTAGCGTCCTCCTCAAAAATAAGCTCTGCACGAATACCACCATCGCGCCGCATAAAAGCAAAACGCTTTTCACGAATCTTATTATCCTCTGAATAGAAATAAAAAACTCCCGATGGCGTATTCAGAAAGGCACACGGTGTCGCAAGCTCGCGCCAGCCTTCAGGATAATGAAGAACAAATCCAAAATCATCAACCTCGCGCCTCTTGCAATCTATCGTGCCGTCAACGTATCCCTGAGGTAAGCCGTCTATGGCAAGCTTTATGCACCTTACTTTCATTCCCGTTATTTGCGCTTGAAGCTCATATCCGTCACCATTTTTCACAAGTCGCAAATAACCCGAAGCATTCTTCTGACCGCCGTATGTTAAAAGCCCTTCAGCAAAAATTTCATTCTCGGTTACAACGGTTTTTTCGGGATCAGCCGTAAAAACGTTATCGAACGTAAAAACTTCAACCGACAGCTTTAATTCATTTATCGGCAAAAAGACGTTTTTTAATTTATAACTTAAGTCATGCATAACTACAATCCTAATCCGAATACTCTGCGTAAACCTCAGCAAGTCTATGCGGATAGTCTGTCATAATACCGTCAGCGCCGATTGAAATGAGTCTTCTCATCTCGGCTTTATCGTTTATCGTCCAATAGTGAACGGCAATATTGTGCTTATGAGCGAAGTCAACCACGGTTTTCGTTCCAAGCTGAACGTAGTAGTCATCCGTGGGGAGCTGAAGCACGCATATCGCGTCCTTGTAGAATACGTCGAGTCCCGTAAGCTGCAAAAGGTAGAATTTTACGACTCCCATAATGCCGGGTGAGTACAAAAGCTTATCTCCCTCATACTCGCAGAAAAGGTCGAATATTTCGTCGTGGAAGCTCGCTAATACGACACGGTCAAAGGCATCGTATTTACGAAGAAGTCTGAGTATCTCCTCGAAGGCGCGTTTTCCATTCTCGCCCTCTTGCTTTATCTCAACGTTGATTCTGTTATTCGGGAAGGCTACAAGCATCTCCTCAAGCGTCGTCGCGAGGAAAACCTCGTCATCTCTGTGCGCCCTGTTTATCTCGGCGGGATACTCAACGTCAAGGGGCGTAACCTCTTTACCCTCATCGGTTTTAAACTTAACACGCTCACCCGAGAGCTTCTGATTTTTCGTAGGATTTGTATAACCGAAGTCTACCCTTTGCGCTATAAGGTCAGTGTAATTCCAATCCGCGATATTGCCCGTTACGTTCGTTTTTCGGTCAAGCGTTGTATCGTGCGAGAGGATAATAACTCCGTCCTTCGTTATACTTACGTCGGTTTCCATCATAACGCGACTGTCAACACTGTAAGCATTGCAGAAAGCCTCAAAGGTATTATCGGGGAACTCCCTGTTTCCGCCGCCGTGAGCGATAAGGATCGGTATATCGCCGTCCTTCATCATCGGGTTATCACCCTCAAAATTCTTCGGACGCGGCAAAACTGCAATTACCGCATACGCAACAAGAAGCGCGAGCAGAACTGCAGCCACAATTTTCTTTGTTATTGATTTGGTAATCATAACGTAACTCTTTTCGTAATACTTTCTTTTTTCGAATGAACTCCGAAAACATGGTCGGAAAAGCCTAGTTAGACCTTCCGACCATGGTATCAAATATTGTTATTTGTAAATAATATTTTACAAATTAGTGGCAAATGCACTTCTCGGTATCTCTATCGAAGATATGAATACGGGAAGCGTCAACTGCTACAGTGATATCATCGCCGGACTTAGCCTGAGAACGGGAGGATACTCTTGCGATTATGTTCTTGCCGTTGGTTGCATCTTCCATACCCTCGAATCCAAGGTAAAGATAGATCTCAGCACCCATAAGCTCTGTAACGTCAACGTTAACCTTCATAAGAGATTCGGACATTGTCTGAATGTACATAGGCTCGTCGTGAATAGCTTCAGGACGGATACCGAAGATAACCTCCTGATCAATGTACTCCTTAAGCGCGGGATTGTTTGCCTTCTCGCTGGGGAGCTTAAGCTCGGTGTTACCGAACTTAGCGTAGAGGTTAGTTCCCTTCTTCTCAAGCTTACCGTTGATGAAGTTCATCTGAGGTGTGCCTATGAAGCCTGCAACGAAGAGGTTGCAGGGAGAATCGTAAAGGTTCTGAGGAGTATCAACCTGCTGAATAAGACCGTCACGCATAACAACGATACGGGAAGCCATCGTCATAGCCTCTACCTGGTCGTGGGTAACGTAGATGAAGGTGGTTTCAACCTTCTTATGAAGCTTGGTAAGCTCGGTTCTCATCGAAGCACGGAGCTTTGCGTCAAGGTTGGAAAGCGGCTCGTCAAGAAGGAATACCTTCGGGTTACGGACGATTGCACGGCCGAGCGCAACTCTCTGCTTCTGACCACCCGAAAGAGCCTTGGGACGACGGTCGAGAAGGTGGCTGATGTCAAGAATTCTTGCAGCCTCTTCAACACGGCGCTTGATCTGCTCCTTGGGAACCTTACGAA
>JAFQPR010000045.1 GCA_017411605.1 Clostridia bacterium
TTCTACGAATTTCTCCATTAAATCACGGTCATTTTCTATCTCCGTTTTCTACCTCTCGACGTACGTTTGTACGCCTTCGGGTCGAAGAACGAAGATTTTCGCTCCAAATTCACCTATCCCCTTAACGCGCGAAAGGCTAGCTCAAGTTTTTGAACTTGAGCTAGCCTCGTGTAATTTATTAGAAATTATTCAAATTAAACGTTGAATTTCTTTCTTGCAACGTAAGAGGTGTGAAGTGCGTGGTGAGCAGCATGGCAACCGTAACCGCCCTTGAAGTAGTTATCGTATACTTCCTTGATGGTGGGGTTGAGATGAGACTTACGCATTTCCATTGCTTCATCCTGAGCATAAAGAGCCTTAGCTCTGACAGCCTTGAGATCAACAGTATCACGAACATACTGAGGCTGGATGGGCTGACCGCCGCCGTTTACACAGCCACCGGGGCATCCCATGATCTCAACGAAGGTCCAATCAGCTTCGCCGGAAGCGATCTTGTCCATAACAAGCTTAGCGTTTGCAGCTCCGGAAGCAACAGCAACCTTGATTTCCATGCCCGCAATGTTATAAACAGCTTCCTTAAGACCGTCAGTACCGCGAACCTCGTGGAACTCGATCTCCTTATTGTCCTTACCTGTAAGAACGTCGTTAGCGGTACGGAGAGCAGCTTCCATAACACCACCGGTAGCACCGAAGATAACAGCGGCACCGGTATCAACACCGAGAGGTGCGTCAAACTCTTCGTCGGGAAGAGAAGTGAACTTAAGACCTGCGCGGTTGATCATTCTTGCAAGCTCACGGGTAGTAAGGGCAACGTCAACATCGGCGATGCCGTTTCCTGCAGCAGACATATCATCTCTGCCTACCTCGAACTTCTTAGCGGTACAAGGCATAATGGATACAACGAAGATATCCTCGGGCTTGTAACCCATCTTATCAGCCCAATAAGTCTTGATAAGAGCTCCGCCCATCTGCTGAGGAGATTTGCAGGAGGAAAGGTGACCTATCATATCGGGATAGTAGAACTCGCAGAACTTAACCCATCCGGGTGAGCAGGATGTGATCATAGGAAGTGTTCCGCCGTTCTTAACTCTTTCAAGAAGCTCGGTAGCCTCTTCAACGATGGTAAAGTCAGCTGCGGTATTAGTATCAAATACCTTCTCGAAGCCAAGGCGGCGAAGAGCAGCAACCATCTTACCCTCAACGTTAGTACCGATCTCCATATCGAAGCACTCACCGAGAGTAGCTCTTATGGAAGGAGCAGTCTGAACAACTACGTGCTTGGTAGGATCTGCAAGAGCAGCCCAAACCTTATCTGTATCGTCGCGCTCAACAAGAGCACCGGTGGGGCAAACTGCAGTACACTGACCGCAAGAGATACAGGGAGTCTCGTTAAGAGAGATTTCGAAGGGCTGACCTATGCAGGTATCGATACCACGGTTGTTAGCACCGATAACGGATACGAACTGCTCGTTACAAACAGCAACGCATCTACGGCAAAGGATACACTTGTTGTTATCTCTTACGAGATGAGGAGTGGAGTAATCAAGCTCGTAGGTGGGCTTGAAACCGCCGAATGCCTTGGAATCAACACCGTACTCAAGGCAGAGCTTCTGAAGCTCGCAGTTGGTAGAACGCGCGCAAGAGAGGCAGTTCTGATCGTGTGTAGAGAGGATAAGCTCAAGAGTTGTCTTACGGGCAGCTCTTACCTTGGGAGTATTCGTCTGAATCTCCATACCCTCAGTAACAGGATATACGCAAGCGGTAACAAGTCCGCGAGCACCTGTAGCTTCAACAACGCAGATACGGCAAGCGCCGATCTCGTTCTTTTCTTTCATATAGCAGAGAGTGGGTATCTCCACACCTGCAGCACGGGCAGCCTCGAGAATAGTAGCGCCCTTGGGTACGCAGACAGCGATACCGTTAACTTTAACATTTAACATTTCCATGACAGCGTACTCCTTTCATTACTTCTTAGAAATTGCATTGAACTTACAGCCGGCAACGCAAGCACCGCACTTAACGCACTTAGAGGTGTCGATAGTGAAGGAAGCGAGCTTATGACCCGGAGCAATGTAATCCGTTCTGGTGATAGCATCAGCAGGGCAGTTCTTAGCGCACTTACCGCAACCGATACATTTTTCCATATCAATGGAATAGTTAATAAGACCCTTACATACGCCTGCGGGACAAACCTTATCAACAACGTGAGCGATATACTCGTCACGGAAGAATTTAAGCGTAGCAAGAACAGGGTTGGGAGCAGTTTGACCGAGACCGCAGAGAGAGTTCTGCTTTATGTAGTTGCAAAGCTCTTCGAGTCTGTCGATATCTTCAAGAGTACCGTTACCCTGAGTAATTTTATCAAGGAGTTCAAGAAGTCTCTTAGTACCAACACGGCAAGGTGTGCACTTACCGCAGGACTCGTCAACGGTGAACTCAAGGAAGAACTTAGCCATATCAACCATGCAGTTGTCTTCGTCCATAACGATAAGACCGCCCGAACCCATCATACAGCCGATGGAAACGAGGTTATCGTAGTCAACCTCTGTGTCGATAAGGGAAGCGGGAATACATCCGCCGGAAGGTCCGCCCGTCTGAGCAGCCTTGAACTTCTTACCGTTGGGAATACCGCCACCGATCTCGTTGATGATAGTGTTAAGAGTAACACCCATGGGGATCTCGACAAGACCTGTATGCTCGATCTTTCCGCCGAGTGCGAATACTTTAGTACCCTTGGATCTCTCAGTACCCATAGAGCTGAACCATTCAGCGCCGTTAAGGATGATCTGAGGAATGTTCGCAAATGTTTCAACGTTGTTTTCAACTGTAGGACGGTTGAAAAGACCCTTAACTGCAGGATAGGGAGGACGGGGACGAGGCTCACCTCTGTTACCCTCGATAGAGGTCATAAGAGCAGTTTCCTCACCGCATACGAATGCGCCTGCACCGAGCTTGATCTCAAGATCGAAATCAAAGCCGGACTCGAAGATGTTCTTACCTAGAAGTCCATATTCCTTAGCCTGATCAATTGCGTGCTGAAGACGTGTAACAGCGATAGGATACTCAGCTCTTACGTAAACGTAACCCTTGGTAGCGCCAACTGCGTAACCGCAGATGGCCATAGCCTCGATAACCGCGTGGGGGTCACCCTCGAGGATCGAACGGTCCATGAATGCTCCGGGGTCACCCTCGTCTGCATTACAAACAACGTATTTCTGGTCAGCCTTATTAGGCGCGCAAAGAGCCCACTTACGACCTGTGGGGAATCCTCCGCCTCCTCTTCCGCGAAGACCGGAATCGGAAACGACCTTGATAACTTCCTCGGGAGTCATCTCCGTGAGAGCCTTACCGAGTGCTGCGTAACCGTCCATCGCGATATATTCGTCGATGTTGTCAGGGTCGATAACACCGCAGTTACGGAGAACTATACGCTTCTGGGACTTATAGAAGTTAGTGTCGGAAAGGGAAAGCTCGGATGCAGCCTTCTTAACGGTTTCGTCAGCTTCCTTATCTCTGTAAACAAGACGCTCAACGATTCTACCCTTGAGAAGATGCTCCTCAACGATCTCCTTTACGTCCTCGGAAGTAACTCTGCTGTAGAACGTTCCATCGGGATAGATGATAACGATAGGACCGAGTGCGCAAAGACCGAAGCATCCGGTCTGAACGAGCTTAACTTCCTCGGCAAGACCAAAAGCAGCTATGTTTTCATTAAATGCCTTCTGGAGTGTCTGGCTACCGGAAGAGGTACAACCTGTACCGCCACAAATAAGTACGTGTGAACGAATCATCAGTTATTACCTCCTTAGTTAGCGCCGGCTACGGTATATTCCGTAACAACGTTGCCGCCCTTTAAGTGCTTCTCAACGACTTCCTTAACCTTGTCGGGAGTCATTTTGATGTAAGTGATTTTTTCCTTACCCGCTTCGAATACCTCAACGATGGGCTCGAGCTGGCAGAAACCGATGCATCCGGTCTGAGAAACGGTAACCTTTTCATAAAGGTTAGCTGCGTTGATCTCCTCAACGAAAGCGTTGAGAACCGGGCGAGCACCTGCAGCGATACCGCAAGTAGCCATACCGACTACAACGCGAATTTCGCCTGTGCCCTCACGAAGAACGATTTTGCTCTTCATTCTGTCTTTGATTGCCTGAAGTTCAGCCAAAGATTTCATTTTTTCTTCCTTTCTAAGATAATACTATATTTGATTTTTATCAAATCGAATTATATTGTTCCTCAAGATTCTCCTTGATCCATATAAGGATCTCAAAGGTATCGAGGGGAACGTCATCGAGAACAGCTCTCAGCTCTCTTGTATCGAGCTTGACGAAATTATCTCCAATCTTATGCTCATAGAGAAAATCAACGTTGGGATGACCTTGAATAAGCGTAGTGACCGTAGAAACTACGTCACCGAGAGGTGTAAAATCAATGTGTTTTTTGTAGAACAGTGCTGTAACAGTCGTTCCGTGATCGTCGGGGAAAGCACTAAAGTGTTTTGACATTATAGTAACGTTTCCTCCGGTCTGCTCTGCTGCAAATTGGAAAAGTGGAATGCCCATACCAACCTTTCGTGTTGTTCTCGTTGTGTAAAAAGGATTTCTTACGTGCTCGAGAACCTCGTCGGTCATTCCGGTTCCGTTATCTTTTATCGTAATTGTAAGCGTATCACTGTTCTCGATGAGCAAAATTTCAACGAGTGTTGCTTTTGCCTTTACAGAGTTTTCGGTGATATCAAGAATGTTAAGCGATAATTCTTTCATAAATTACCTCCGGAACATTTCAAATAGCTTACGCCTTACTTCTTCTGGAGAATCGCTGTCCGTCTCAAGATCGAAGAAAAACTCTTTATCTCTCATAGACGTCAGCATATGGGCATCGGAGCTGATAACAAATTTGTCTTCAGGGATGCCGTATTTTTTTGAATATTCACTGCGCTTTTCGCCATCGTGCAGCTCAAACCAAGTGAATTCCGTATCGGGCGGAATAGAGCCGAGTATAGCTATTATTCCGTTTGAATCCCGATCTATATGCGCGGGATAGCATATGCCGCCGTAGGATGATACCTTTTGCTTAGCATCGTCTATTGAAATAAACGTTGCGTTGGAAAGAAGATAGTCTTCTTTTCCGATAGGCTCGTCCTCTCCGTTTAAGATCAGCTGTTCACCGAAAAACTCGGGGCGGTTTTTGATCTTGATTCGCTGCGTATCAAGATAAGCGTCGAATCTTTCTGCATCGTAAAGATGCTCAAAGAGGCAAACTATGTGTATATCCTCGGAAGTAGTAAGCTCCATACCCGCAATGGGTACAATGCCGTATTTTTCTGCCGCTTCAAAGAAAGCAGGGCAGTTTTTGCAAGTATTATGGTCGGTGAGAGCAACAATATCCAGCTCCGAAAGCGAAGCCATACCGGCAATATTGTTTGGAGTATTGTCATCGTCACCGCAAGGGGAAAGGCATGAGTGGATATGCAGGTCGTAATAATATCGGCGCATTATACGGCACCCGATATGATCTTTGCGACTTCATATGCCGAATAATCTGTGGCGAGCACGTTAACACCTTTGCTTTCGGCTAAAGCGAGCACCTCATCGTCGAGCAAAACCCCCTCGCAAAGCAATACTGACGAAACGTCGGCAAGCGTTGCGACGGCAACGATATTGAGGTTTGACATTATTGTGATCCATAAATTATCCGATTCCGCTTTTCCCATAACCCAGCTGAGAAGGTCACCTATGTATGCGCCGCAAATCTCCCTTTCGGGTGAGGGCATAGTGAGAACCTTGAAGCCAAATTCTTCTGCAAGTGATTCTACGGTCATAATAATTATTCCTTACTGTCTTTTTGGAGCCTGAAATTCTTTATTGGGCAATCCTCGAGACGTGCGGTTTTCTTGACTACGTCCTCTGCAAATGCTCTGCACGTGGGAGCGCCGCATGCACCGCAATCAATGCAGGGAAGTGAGTCCTTTAATCTTTGAATATCAGTCATCATACGCATTGATTCGGCAATACTGTCACCAAGGCGTCCGAATGGCTTGTAAGTCGGCAGATCCTCAAAAAGATAGTCAGCCGATATGTAGTTTTCATCTTTGGGTAAATTATTCTGAGACACGGGAAGATATCTTCTCAGCGTCTGAAGTCTGGCTTTTGCTATAAAAGGATTTTGCATGGTAAGTACACCACCGACACAACCGCCCATACAGGCGTTGAGCTCAATGAAATCAAGAGGCGGAATATTACCGTTTTCTATCTGATCAAGAACGTGAATGACGTTTTCAATACCGTCAGCCGCAAGATAATCCTCGTTGAAAATAGCCGTAGCCTCGCCGCCGGATCTTGCCCAGCCTATACCTATCCTACCCGATTCCGAGAGCATTTCGATATGTTCATCCTTTTTCATCTTGGCAATCAGAAGAAAATAGATGTCACTTATTGAAATAACCTCATCAACTGCGCTTGAATAGCCGGCAAAACCATTCTTTACGTAGCTGACCTTCGCGGGGCAGGGCGATATAAAGCATACGCCAACGTCCTCGGGTTTAAGCTCAGGATGATTGCGAAGAGCTCTTTCCTTTGCGTGCTTTGCAGCGATTTCCATCGGCGGAAGTAAATGAATTATGTGCTCGCTGAGCGAAGGGAATCGCAGAGCGATGAGTCGCATAATAACCGGGCAGGCAGAGCTGATCGCCGGTTTTCTTACGCCGTCTGTTTCGAGATAAATTCTTGTGTATGCCGTAACGAGCTCAGCAGCCTTAGCTACCTCGTAAACGTCATCGAAGCCGATTTTTAGTAAACCGTTTAGTACGTAGTCAACGTCATCAAGATTGTCGAACTGACCGTAAAGCGTCGGAGCCGGCAATGCAATTTTCCATTTGAAGCGTTCCATATCCGATATTTTACTGCAAACAGCCTTTTTGGCTTGATGTGGGCAATATCGGATGCAAGCTCCGCAGTCTATACATTTCTCCGAATCAATAACGGCGCGTCCGTCTTTAATTCTGATCGCTTCGGTGGGGCAATGCCTCAGGCACGTAGTACAGCCTGTGCACTTGCTCTCATCGAGCAGAACCGAATGTTCATAAGAATTCATATGTTATGAGCACTCCTTTCCGAGATCAAAATCAATCTCAAATATTAACCTTCATAACGATGCGAGTACCCTCGCCAAGCTTTGACTCAATTTCCATACTGTCGCTGTTCTTTTTCATGTTGGGGAGACCCATTCCTGCGCCAAATCCGAGCGAACGGATACTGTCAGGAGCCGTAGAGTAGCCCGCTTGCATTGCTTTTTCAATATCTTCAATGCCGGGACCCTTGTCTTCAAGTATGATTTCTATGTATTTCTCGGTAACGCTGACCTCGGCTGTGCCGCCGCCTGCGTGAATGACCATGTTTATTTCTCCCTCGTACATTGCAATAGAGACTCTTTTAATAACTTCTGTATCAAAACCAAGCTGCCTCAGATTCTTTTTAACCTGAACGGAAGCTTGCCCTGCAGATGTAAAATCATCTCCTTGAACATCGAAACGAAAAACCAACTTATCACTCATTTCGGAACCTCAGCAGTTCCTATAAGACCGTTGGAATAGAGAATTCCGCAGGTATTATAAAGCGTTTTATTAGTGCTCATCATAACGATGCCGTTTTCCTTTGCAAGCTCGATCATTTCCTCGTTAGGTGCTTTCGAACGCACGAAGATTATGCACACCATATCCATCATAAGAGCAGTGCGTATAACCTGAGGATTAACAAGACCCGTAAGGAGAACCGCCTGATCGGTAACGTAAGCGAGAACATCGCTCATAAGGTCGCAACCGAAAGCGGAATAAACGTGTTTACCGAGATTTTCTTCGCAGCACAGAACCTTTGCGTCAAGCAATTCTTGCAATCTGGAAATTTTCATAATATCCTTCTTATAAAGCCAAAAGAATTTTTAATTATATTTAGCTATAATACCCTTAACGTCATCAACCGTAAGTCTACCGTAAACGTCTTCGTTTACAGTAAGAACGGGAGCAAGTCCGCAGGCACCGATGCAACGTGAAGCTGTAAGAGAGTACTTTCTGTCTGCAGTACATTCGTCACCTGCAATACCGAGAACTTCCTGAAGCTTATCGTAGATCTGACCCGAACCTTTAACGTAGCAAGCGGTACCAAGGCATACTGCGATGTGATAGTTACCCTTAGGCGAAAGAGAGAACTGAGCATAGAAGGTAGCAACGCCGTAGATCTTCTCAAGCGGAATGTTCATACCCTCTGAAATCTCATTCTGCACTTCCATAGGAAGGTAACCGTAAATTTCCTGAGCCTGCTGCATAACAGCCATAAGACGGCTCTTGTCATGCTTGTTAGCTTCGATTACAGCATCGAGCTTAGCCTTCTGCTCAGGTGTCCCACTAAAGGGGATGCTGGAAAGTTTTTTGAGCATATTTTTTGTGTCCTCCTTAAATTTCTGCGCCGTATTTAAATACGTCACAGGCACATTGACAATATTATAACATACTTTTTTTCACTTTTCAATATATAATTTGAATTTATATTATAAAATTTAAAGAAAAAGTTGCAATATATGGAAAATATAGTAAAATCAAAGCGTTAAAGCGAGGTATTCCTCTCTCATTGCTTTTGCAAGCATTTTTCCGAGCGAGTCTTTTTTCTCGTCGAAGATTTTACCTTCAATTTCAGATGCGAGAACTGCAAGCTTTGATGAACTTGTGACAAGTACCTCGTCTGCCTCGATAAGCTCCTTTACGGAAAAAGGCCTTTCAATATAATTAACACCGAGTTTTCTGCATAAAGAAAGCAAGTGCATACGTGAGATTCCGGGAAGTATGCTTGAGTCTAGGGGATGAGTAAATAGCACAGAATTTTTTATAATGTGAACGTTGGAATGAGAACATTCGGTAACTATACCGTTTTTGGTAAAGATAGTTTCGTCAGCACCGCAAAGATCCGCCCTGTGTGAAGCAAGCACGGCGGGGAGGAGATTAATTGTTTTGATATTACAGAGCGCATGTCTTCTGTCCTCGTCGATAATGAGTTTAACTTTTTTGTCTTCATCGGCAAGGGTAAACGGAGTAACGGTGATAAGCAGATTTGATTTTTCACTTTCGGGAAAAGCATGAACTCTGTTTTTTGAATACCTGCTTAACTGAAAATAAACAAAATAAGACTTTTCGTCCGATAGTCTGACTGTTTCGAGCAGAAGCTTTTTTAATTGTACCGGCGAATATGAAAAGGGAAGACCGATGTAGTTCAAATTTGAGAAAAAACGTTCAATATGCTCGTCAAGCATAAATATCTTCCCGTTTCTTCCAATTGCCGCGTCGTATATTCCGTCGCCGAAAAATACGGCTCTGTCAGTTAGTGGAATATGTATATCTTCTATACTTTTGAATTCGCCGTTATAGTATGCGTTAAATGACATTTTATACCTCACAAAAGAAATTTAAAATAAATATGGATTTTTTGTTTTTTTTATGGTAAAATATAACCGAATTAAAAACAACGTCTATTTTATAATATTCTATTTGTTTCTCTATGTTTACGGAGGTAAAAGAAATGTACGAGGTTTCCGTTATCGGATGCGATAACTATGAATACGAAAAGGTAAAATCTGCCGTTCTCGAAGCGATTGAATCGGTTGGCGGATTTGAAAATATAAAAACCGGAACAAAGGTTGCGATAAAAGCCAATCTTGTTGCATCTGCCGCTCCGGACACGGCAACGACAACGCATCCTGCCGTTTTAGCTTCACTGTGCGATATTCTTGCCGAAAGAGGCGCTGAGGTGGTCGTCGGAGATTCTCCGGGAGGACTTTACAACGGTCCTTTTCTTGAAAAAATCTATAAAACCTCAGGTGTATATGAATGCGAAAAATATGGCGCAAAGCTTAACCGTGATTTTTCAGAAAGTAAAGCGCTGTTCGAGGAAGCAAAGGTGGCGAAGACCTTTACATACACCGGTTATCTTGACAATGCGGATGTTATCATTAATGCTTGTAAGCTAAAGACACACGGAATGATGGGACTTTCCTGCGCCGCGAAAAATATGTTTGGTGCGATTCCCGGGACGATGAAGCCCGAATACCACTTCAGATATCCCAGCTACGAGGCTTTTGCAGATATGCTCGTTGACATTGATGAGTATTTCAAACCAGAGCTTTCAATATGCGATGCCGTCGTAGGTATGGAAGGAAACGGCCCAACTGCAGGTAACCCAAGAAAAATAGGATGTATTCTTGCTTCAAAAAATCCTCATAAGCTTGATATTGTTGCGGCAACAATTATAGGGCTTTCATACGATAGTGTTCCAACGCTGGCGAGCGCGGTTGCAAGGGGATTGACTCCGGCAAAAATTGAAGAAATAAATGTTTTCGGAGAATATAAAAAATATCAAATTTCCGATTATGATAATATTGCTGTAAAAAGAAGCTTGCTCTTTAAGGGGACGTCGGATAACGTTATTAAAAACATATTCGGAAGTATTGCAAAAGCTGTTCTCAATTCTCGTCCAAAGCTCAAAAAGAAGCTGTGCATCGGGTGTAACAAATGCGGCAGAATATGTCCCGCAAAGGCGATAGTAATAAAAAATGGTAAAGCGGAGATAGACAGAACGCTTTGTATAAGATGCTTTTGCTGTCAGGAATTTTGCCCTGTTGGCGCGATGAAGGTGCATAGAACCTGGCTTGCAAGAATGCTGGAGGGCGGCAAGTCAAAAAGAAAAAAATCAAAGAAATTACTATAAAAAATCACGTCAAAACGATCCTTCAATTGGACTGTTCTGACGTGATTTTTTTGAAAAATAACAAAATCTGCTCTGAAATAACTGACTAAAACTGAATTTCTTTGATGATATTCTTGTTTAAATCTTTAATCGTAAATTTTCTTGAGTCGTATATCGCGTATGTCCTCGGGTTGCTTTCCTTTGGGAGCGCGATAGAACCGGGGTTAATATAAGTGTTACCTTTGCCGAAATGCTCTATCTTGAGAACGTGAGTGTGACCGTGCAGAAGAATATCTCCTTCCTTGAGGGGAGGAGGTGTTTCGGTGTTGTGGTGATGACCGTGTGTTGCAAATATTGTAAGTCCGTCAAGCTCAAGAAAAGCATAGTCGGCAAGAATGGGAAATTCAAGTACCATTTGATCGACTTCGGTATCGCAGTTACCTCTTACAGAAAGTATCATATTTTTGTTTTTATTTAAAAGCTCAATAACTTTTTTTGGAGCATATGTTGACGGAAGATCGTTTCTTGGTCCGTGGTATAACAGGTCTCCAAGAATAAGTATTTTATCAGCGTTTTCTTCATTTGCAAGGCGAAGCGCATTTTCCATTGAGTCAAGGTCTCCGTGAATATCGGAGCAAATAAACAGCCTCATAAACGTTACCTCTCTAATTAATGATTTGAATTTATTTATAATTTGTTTTTATCTTATCATATTTAGCTTGAAAAAGCAAGATTAATTGTATTTTTTATCATGAAAAATGCTTTTATTGAAATTTAACAAAATAAACTAAACTTTATTCTGGTGATGTGTGCAAGCTTACAAAATTTCAAAAAAATGTTGACAAATCTTTTAAAAAGTGATATCTTATCGGCATATAAATAAGCTATTTGAAGCTTACAGGAAAAATCGGTTCGCCGTTACCGAAGGAGTAACACTCTCAGGTTGCCGCAAGGCAGAGGACTGTAAGTCGATAGCGCTCCGGAGAAGTCCGTACGTTTTTAGCGGGTGCCGAAGGTGCAAGGGCATAGATGCCCAAATCTCTCAGGCAAAAGGACGGAGAACTGTCATTACAAGGGGAATCCCTTTTTTTGCGGTAGCATCGGAGTCTGCAATTGTGGGCTCTGTTGTAATTCGGAGTCGGCTATAGTCGGCTCCTTTTTGTTTTTCTTGCTTCATGCTTATAAAAGAGGAGAGTAAAATGAACGCATTTGAAAAAGTAATTGATTTCTTAGCCAATCATCAGTTTGGCGTATGGGGCTGGCCTACGATAGTCTTGATTCTTGCAACGGGAATATTTGTAACCGTACGCCTTAAGGCCCTTCAAATTAGAAAATTCGGACATATGCTTAATGTGACTATTATCCCCACTGTAAAAAGTATAGGCAAGGAGCACAAAAAGGACAGAGTTAATTCAATATCACAATTTGAGGCATTTTCGGCTGCTATTTCGGGTACAATCGGAACCGGAAACATAATCGGTGTTACTTCAGCAATACTTACAGGTGGTCCCGGCGCTGTATTTTGGATGTGGATATCCGCATTTTTTGGAATGTTGACGAATTATGCCGAAAATGTTCTCGGACTTTATTATAGAAAAAAAGACGAGGAAGGGAATTTTTCCGGCGGAGCAATGTATTATATAACATACGGTCTTGGCTGGAAATGGTTAGGCTATGTTGCATCCGCATTTTGCGCTGTTGCTGCTATTGGAATGAGCTCGGTACAGACAAACAAGATCACTTCTACCATAACAAGCGCCGTTAAATATGACGCTACTTGGCTTAAGATTGCGATTGGAGCTGTTGTTGCCGTACTTATCGCACTAATAATCATAGGCGGAATAAAAAGGGTAGGTAAGGTTGCATCGATCCTAGTTCCTTTTATGAGTATACTCTTCTTTATAATGGCGATTATAATTATAATAATTAATATCGCGGCCTTACCTTCTGCTATTGGAATGATATTCAAGCATGCTTTAAATTTTGGAAGTGCAGCGGGCGGTATTTTCGGTTATGCGACCGCAGATATAATCAGAAAAGGTATGGCAAGAGGAGTATTTTCTAACGAAGCAGGTCTTGGCTCTTCGGTAATTGCCCACTCTGCATCGGAAACTCGTGAGCCTGTAAAGCAGGGACTTTGGGGAGTATTCGAGGTGTTCCTTGATACTTTTGTTGTATGTACCTTGACTGCCCTAGTTATTCTTACCGCATATGATACCGCCACCTTTACAGGAAGCGAATCGGATACTTCTGTTGCGCTTGGCGCTTTTGCGTCTACGTTCGGAATTTTTGGTATTATCGTATTTTCCGTAATTCTCCCCGTGTTTGCTTTTACAACTATTCTTGCATGGTCATACTATGGTGAAAAATCTGTCGAATTTCTTTCACAGAAGCTTGGAAAAAAAGGTCAGAAAATCACAGTTCTCATTTTCAAAATTCTTTACGTAGCTTTGATTGTTGTGGCAGCAGTTATGACTTCAGACCTTGTTTGGAGTATTTCGGACATTTCAAATGCGCTTATGGCAATACCTAACCTTATTGCGGTTGTAGGACTTTCCGGAATCGTGGTTAAAATAACCGCAAATTACTTCAAACGCAAATCGGGTGAGAAAATTGAGCCCATGCTTTCGGCATACCCGGAGATCAACGAAGAGTTTAAAAATGATATAATAAACGAATAATAATCAATCACCGATTCGATAGCCACGGATCGGTGATTTTAATATTACAATTTATTTTTGGGCAGAAAAATAGGTGAAAATCCTTTCTTGACAAACAAAAATTATTGTGTTATACTAATAAAGTATGTAAATATTTGTATACTTTAGAAAAGGAGGAAAAAACTCCGTGGCGGTTAAGAAAGCGGATTATAACGAGCAAAGCATAAAGTCGTTAAAAGGTGCCGAGCGAGTAAGAAAAAGACCTGCGGTCATCTTCGGCTCGGACGATATTGTCGGTTGTCAGCACTCGTTTATTGAGATTCTCGCAAACTCTGTGGATGAAGCGAGAGAAGGCTATGGCACTAAGATCATAGTCAGAAAGAATCTTGACCTTTCAATTTCAGTTGAGGACTTCGGAAGAGGTGTTCCTCTCGGATATAACGAAAAAGAAAAAAGATGGAACTGGGAGCTTGTATTCTGCGAGCTATATGCAGGCGGTAAGTATGATAATGACAGCGGTAATTCCGCATATGAATTTTCGCTTGGTTTAAACGGTCTTGGTGCTACTGCGACTCAGTATTCAAGTGAGTTTATGACCGTAAAATCCTATAATGGAAAAACTCTTTCCGAAATGGATTTCAAAAAAGGTGAACCGAAGGGAAAGCTTAAGGTTACCGATCTCGCTCCCGGCGATAAGAAGCGTGGCACGATCATATGCTGGCGGCCTGACCTTGAGGTATTTAAGGAGATAGATATTCCGGAGGAATTTCTTTCGGTTACACTCAGACGTCAAGCATTTGTAAACGCGGGGATAAGATTTATCCTTGAGGTTGAAAGATCAAAAGGAAAATACGAAAAGACCGAATTCTATTATGAAAACGGTATAAGTGATTACATCGCGGAAATCACGGAAGGTATTACCATGACCTCTCCTGTTTCGTGGCATCTTGAAACCAAGGGTAGAGACAGAGAGGATATGAAGGATTATAAGCTTAAGGCTGATATAACCTTCTGTTTTACCAAGTCCGGTATGGCTGAGTATTATCATAACTCTTCATTCCTCGAATACGGCGGCGCGCCCGATAAGGCAGTGAAGAGCGCATTTGTTTCTGCGATGGACAAGTATATTAAAGCGCAAAATAAATATACTAAAAACGAATCAAAAATTTCGTTTGCGGATATCCAGGATAACCTTGCTATCATTGTAAACTCGGCTTCAACGCAGACGTCTTACGAGAACCAGACGAAAAAAGCAATAACAAACGCGTTTATTCAAAAGGCATTAACTGAATTTATCAAGTCTAATCTTGAGATTTATCTTACAGAGCATGCTAACGAAGCGGCTATAATGATAAACCAAGTGCTTATAAATAAACGTTCGAAGGAAAGCTTTGAGATAACAAAAAAAGAAATTCAGAAAAAGCTTTCCGGAACTATGGATGTATCCGGAAGGGTTGAAAAGTTCGTTCCTTGCCATACGAAAGATCCGTCGGTTGCTGAGGTCTATATAGTTGAGGGTGATTCGGCTATGTCGAGCTGTAAGCTTGCGAGAAATGCCGAATTTCAGGCAATAATCCCGGTAAGAGGTAAAACTCTTAACTGTATGAAAAGTAGCTACGAGAAGATATTCGCCAGCGATATTATCGTCGATCTTCTGCGTGTTATAGGATGCGGAGTTGAGGTTAAGACCAAGAAGCCCGGTGATGTCGGAATGTTCAATTACGGTGCGCTCAAATGGAGTAAGATTATAATATGTACCGATGCAGACGAGGACGGCTTCCAGATAAGAACGCTTCTTTTGACAATGTTTTACAGACTTCTTCCGACGTTGATTGAGAAGGGGAAAATATTTATTGCAGAATCTCCGCTCTTCGAAATAACTTCGGGCGGTGAAACGTATTTTGCATATAATGAGCGTGAGAAAACCGAGATTATTTCGGGCTTGGGCGGTAAAAAGTACACGATTCAGCGTTCAAAGGGACTTGGTGAAAACGAGCCTGATATGATGTCGAGAACAACTATGTGTCCCCAGACAAGAAGGCTGATTGCGGTAACTCCCGCGGATGCTGATGCTACCGCAAGGATGTTTGACGTTCTTCTGGGAGATGCTTTGGCGGAGCGTAAAAAGTTTATAACCGAATACGGTCATCTGTATATACAGGATGCCGATATCTAAATAAAAGTTAATGAAAGGCAAAAAATATGGCAACATTAAAAAAATCCAAAAAATTTGGCGGTGTGGAAGGTCCTCTTCTTACAATAGTTATGGATGGAGTAGGTATTGCTCCCGATAACGGCGCTAACGCCATCGCTAAGGCTCATACGCCTACTCTTGATTATCTTATGGCAAATTATCCTATGCTAAAGATAAAGGCTCACGGAACTGCTGTTGGACTTCCTTCCGATGACGATATGGGTAACTCTGAGGTTGGCCACAACGCTCTCGGTTCCGGGCAGGTATTTGCTCAGGGCGCAAAGCTTGTTTCTCAGTCTATTGAGTCGGGAAAGCTTTTTAGCTCCGACACTTGGAATCTTCTTTTAAATGGCGTTAAAAATAATGCATCGACGCTTCATTTTATGGGATTATTCTCCGACGGTAACGTGCATTCTCATATAGATCACCTTAAGGCTCTTATTGACCGCGCGGTATCTGACGGTGTTTCAAAAATCAGAGTCCACATTCTTCTTGACGGACGAGATGTTGGCGAAACAAGCGCGCTCGATTACGTTAGACCTTTTGAGGAATTCCTTTCGGCGCATCGCGCAAACGGAACCGATATCTGCATTGCCTCGGGCGGCGGTCGTATGCAGGTTACTATGGATAGATATGAAGCAAACTGGGGTATGGTAGAGCTTGGCTGGAAGACTCACGTTCTCGGCGAGGGCAGATTCTTTACGTCTGCAGAAGAAGCTATAACTGCTTACAGAAGCGAGTTTAAGGTTATAGACCAGGATCTTCCTCCCTTCGTAATCGCAGAGGATGGCAAGCCGGTAGGTACTATCAATGACGGTGACAGCGTTATCTTCTACAACTTCAGAGGTGACCGTTCTATTGAAATTTCAAAGGCGTTTGAGTCGGGCGCAGATTTTGATAAATTTGACCGCAAGAGGGTGCCTTCGGTTCTTTACGCAGGTATGCTTGAATATGACGGCGACCTTCATATTCCTTCAAGATATCTTGTAAATCCTCCCGAAATCACGAACACAATGACCGAATACCTCGTTGGAGCGGGTGTTCCCGAGCTTGCTATATCCGAAACTCAGAAGTACGGTCACGTAACGTACTTCTGGAATGGTAATAAATCCGGCAAGTTCTCCGAAGAGCTTGAAACTTATATTGAAATTCCTTCTGATGTAGTTCCTTTTGAGCAGCGTCCTTGGATGAAATGTGCAGAAATCACGGATAAGCTTATTGAGTGCCTTAAATCAGGTAAATATAAGTATCTCAGAGTTAATTTCCCGAACGGTGATATGGTAGGACATACAGGTTCGTTCCTTGCCACCGAGTGTTCGATGGAGGCGCTTGACCTTCAGCTTGCTCGTATTCTTAAGGTGGTTGATGAGCTTCGCGGAGCTGCAATTATTACTGCGGACCACGGTAATGCTGATGAAATGTACGAAATAGATAAGAAGACCAAAAGTCCTAAAGTGGAGAAGGATGGAAGCTTCAAGGCAAAAACGAGCCACACTCTCAATCCTGTTCCTTGCATTATCTACGATAACTTTACAAGCGATGCGTATAAGGTTAAACTTGGAAGAGAAGACTTCGGACTTTCCGCAGTTGCTGCAACTACGGTAAATCTTCTCGGCTACGAGGCTCCCGAAATCTGGGATGAATCCATGGTAGAACTTTAATATAATCAATCGAGGCTAGCTCATATGTAAAATTGAGTTAGCCTCGTTATCAATGAATTGGAAGAGTAATAAATATGGAAGAAAAAACATATAGAATTAAAAGAATAGA
Source organism: Clostridia bacterium (assembly GCA_017411605.1). Classification (GTDB taxonomy): domain Bacteria; phylum Bacillota; class Clostridia; order Oscillospirales; family CAG-272; genus UBA1740. The sequence continues at coordinate 17,352 of JAFQPR010000045.1, forward strand.
AGGCGAATATGCTTATCTTGAGTTGCTTGATGCCGCAGAAGATGAGCTTTTTATTGCGATGGCGCTTTTACCAACCGGAGTTGACATTGGAGATTTACTTAAATTCAGTAATTTTGAGTTTACGATTTTGTAAATTGTTAAGAAGAATTTTTATAGTTAAAAACACTATTTTTTATATAAGATTATTGGATATTTCTTACAAAAAATGTATTTTTACAAAAATAATGTAAAAAACATGTTCTTTGTTCATACTTTGGACATATATTTCTGCTACAATATCAAGGCTTTTGCATATTAATAAAACAGATGCTCAAAATATCATTCGGTTTCAATGCAGTTTTATAAAACAATAGAAAATTAATTTATATTGTTTTGGATGTCATTTTAACTTTAGAATATTAAATTTCGGAGGACGCTATGAATTTAGAAAATCTTGAAGTAAAGCACAAAGCTTTTGGTCCCGGAGTTATAGTTTCCACACAGGGAAAGTACATTACAGTCAAATTTGAGACGTCAACTAAGGTTTTTGTTTATCCCGATATTTTTGAAAAGTTTTTAACGCTTGCGGACGGAACTGTGAGCGAACAGATACTTGCAGATATTTCTTCTTCAAATGAAGCTAAGAAGAAAATACAGGATAAGAAGAATGAAGAAAACATTAGAGCGATGACTAAGGGAATAGTTATTCCCGGAAAAGAGATTACCGCTCTCGACGGAGAGGACGAAGAAGGTCGTAAGAATACCGAGACTGAAGAAGTTTAATTAAAGCTTAATAAATGAAAACGCAGAATCGTTCGATTCTGCGTTTTCATTTATTAAAGAAATAAGTAAATGTACGAAAAGTACACTTGAAAGTATTAAAAAATATATGTTAAAATGTCACTTTCGTCTTACCCAAACCTGCATATCGCTCTCACCTCTGTTGGCAAAGGCAAAGTATGGAATGAACTTTAGTTCCAAAATATCATCTGCAGAATCATCTGCAGCAAAGTAGAGAAGAGGTCTGTCCGATAACCTGTATCCCTGAAGCTTTATTGAATAGAATCCGTGAAAGTCTTCCTCAAGAACAGCATTCGTTATATCTTTTATATCTACCGAAATGCGGTTGAGGCGTTCACCGTTATCAGCTTTCTCGATGCAATAAACTAAAGGTCCGTAGCAAAGCGCGACTCTTCCAACGTTAGCTCTTACGTTAGGATTGGATGAAATGAACATGGGAGCGATTTTGAAATCTATCGATATATTAAACTGTGATGCGACGGGGATGTTCAGATAACCGTCGACAAGGGGAACGGTGACGCTATTACCGTTTAGATTTACTGATACACCGCGCGACCATTCGGGAGCACGGAGTGAAATTGTTGATGCTGAGTAATTATTCGATGAAATAGTGATTTTTCCACTCTTGGCGTAATCTTCTCTTAATTTAATTTTACCGAATGAAGTATTTGCATCAATTGAAATATATTGCTCTACGGTGAGCGAGTCTTCGTCTTCGACAAGAATATATGATCCGAGCTCCGAAAAGAAACGGTTAATGTTCGGAGGGCAGCATGAGCAGCTAAATACCTCGACTCTTTGTGTTATTGGCAATCTTTCACGCCATTCTTCGGGAGCGCCAACCTCGCGTCCATATTCTTCAAGTGCTATCTCAAGTGGATTCTCATAGAAAAATCTTTTTCCGTCAAGTGATGTGGATGAAAGCAGGGAATTGTAAAGAACTCTTTCCATTACGTGACCGAATTTTGCTTTTTTTTCGATTTTTCTCATTCTTGAAGCGAAGAGCATCATAGCAATTGCGCAGCAGCTTTCACTGTATGCAGAATTGTTAGGCAAATCATAAGGAACAGTAAATCCTTCTCCGTGCCTCGTCGAGCCAACACCTCCTGTGATATACATTTTTCTTTGCGCGATATCGTCAAAAACGGAGTTTAAATTATCAATCAGTGCTATATTGCCTGTTACGAGTGCAAGATCTGCTATTCCCGAATAAAAATACAATGCACGGACACTATGACCGTTTGCTTCTTTTAAATTATAGATATCCGTATCGTCTTGAGTTCCGAATCTGTTATTTTTGTAGACGTACTGTTCGTTGGGGTTTCCTCTTGCTTCGAGGAAAAACTTTGCCATTTCGAAGTAACGCGGATTCTTTGTGTGTCGATAAAGCTTAAAAAGCGCAAGCTCGATTTCTTCGTGACCGGGAGTGGTAAACGCGGCAGTTTTTTCGGATATAAAAGCTCGGTATATACATTCCGCGTTTCTTTCCATGATTTTTAGGAATTTGTCTTTTCCCGTTGCTATATGGTATGCTATTGCCGCTTCTATGAGATGGCCGGCGCAATATAACTCATGCCGATCTCTTATCTTGAATATAAGATGAGGGTCGATTTGCTGATGAGTTGAATTTAGATAACCGTCATCCCTTTGAGCTTTTTCCATCGCATCGATCAGCTCATCGCAAAAAGCTTCCTGCTCTGTCATAGAGTCGCTATCCTTAATGATCAGATAAGCAATTGCTTCGATCCACTTTGCAACGTCAGAGTCATAATAAAAGTGAGGCTTTTTTCCGTTTTTTAAATAGTTGAATCGCATAGCGTCGAAGCGACCGCTGACTTCGAATTGCTTTTTAACGTTTGGGACTGAAACTTCTTTGTTTAACTCATAACGTTTTTTCCAAAATCCTTCAAGAAAATCAACGTTTTTGAAATGAACAAAAGATTTCATCGGTTTACATCTCCTTATTTAAATTTTACCATAGGCATCTCAGTCATCCTGAGTTTTGTTGAACCGTAAGGTATGAGCTCGATTGTTTCAGGGGCAGAGAGTGCTGTTCGAGATGCGGGAATATGGTTTGAAACATCGGAATATCCATCCTCGTATCCCCAATTTATTTTCGCTAAATTGGCTTTTAAAACAACTGAGGGATGTTCGGTAGAAAATGGATAAATGTCACCTTCATTGAAATCTATCTGAAGAGAATCGTCGGAGAAACCGTATCTCCATTCGCCTTCGTTGTGAAGATAGTAATCGCAATACGGAGCGCGTCTTTCAACACCGTTCTTTTCGTATTCTATCATTTCCCATCTCGTTTTGATAGGCAAAGCGAAGACCAGCGCCCCCCACTCCGCAACGTTGAGATCGTAGGGGCGCCCTGTAAGATGAGGCGTATCGAAAAGCTCAATTTCGATTTTCTCTTCGCCGTTCCATATCTTGTCAATAACTAAGTAGTTATCAAAATCCTTAAACTGTCCGTTAACCTTAACTTGTTTTGAGAATGACGGAATTCTGATCTTGAGCTTGAATTTTGCCGGAGAATCCGTATTTACGGTATAGCTGGCCTTGTGTCTAAAAGGATATTCCGTTGCTATTTTGACACTGATATTGGCTCCAAACGCCTTTGTGTTTAAAGTGGAGGGGAGCATCATTGTGCATATAATAGCACCGCGCTGCTTTGCGAAAACAGATGTAGCAAGCTTAGGATAACCTTGCGCTCCGTTTGCGGTGCAACAACCGAAGTTGGGCTCAAGACCAAAAATGTGAGCTTCTGAATTGTTAGTTCTGAAATATGATTTTCCGCCGAATTTTTTTGCGGAGATCTGATTGACCATTTGAACGTACTGATGTGTCCACATATCAACACTGAAAGTGGCGGGAAGGGCATTGAATGCAATCTTTTCGAGTCTATCGAGCCAAACGGTATTACCTGTAACGATATATAGCCATTCGTATGAATACATAAGTTCGTTAACGGCGCAAAGCTCAGTACCTTGATTATTGCGAACGCCCGAAAGACACTCGTCGCCGGTAAAGGTTTCAACTGCAGTTCCATTATATTTTTTCAGAAGCTGATAGCGTTTCGCGGCAGAAATATCACTCTTGCCGAATAGCGCCTTAACTACTGCCTCTGACTTCATTTCCATACAGATATTGACAATATGAGTATCAAGACGCCAAACGTTCATAGGCGTTTTCCAGAGCTCCTCGAATTCTCCGTAATCTGCGCCTTGATCTTTGAGAATTTGCGCAAGCTCTAAAAGCCAACTCTCGTGTTTTTTATCATACAAATATTTGATTGGAATAAAGCACTCGTACCAACGGAATTTTGCCCACGAGAAAAGCTTAACCTCGTCAGCTTTGAGTAATTCATATAGGTTTTTTAAAGCCTTATACAGTGCGTTGAAAGCGCTTCGTTTCTTTGTATACTCATGGTATAATGCAAGTACCTTTCCAATAAGGAAAACAGCCCATAGATCATATGTTTTAATTTTGTCTTCATCGCAGGGGCAGATCCAACCGCTTGGCTTCTGCCTTTTTATTATTGCATTGACATATTTTTCGGCACGCGCCTTCATATCTTCATTATCAAGCAAGTATGCCAGTGGAATGAAACCGTCGAGCCAATACGGAACGCGTTCCCAGCCTTCGCGGTCACCGCCTATCCAGGCGCTATCTCTGACGTCGGGCCAGATTTTGTCGAGATTTCCGCATAGTCCGTTAGCCTCAATCTCAAGCTGACGTTTTAACCAGCCTTCGAGTTTTATTTCTGTCGGTGCAAAAAACTTAAGCATAATTAATTCTCCCTTAAATACATTATGATTAAATAATAGGTTGATTTTTTAATTCTATTTTAACAAAAATAAACTAGGATTTCAATATAAAATAACACATTAAATATTGCAAAAATCACACAACTGTGATATACTTTACAAGAAAGGGGATTTACTATGAAGTTTTTATCAGGTGATACTATTCCTAAATATTATTTTTCATCGTACAGATATTTTGAAGAAGGCGAAAGGCACGTAAGTCGTATTTGCAACGAAGATGTTCTTCTTATTGTTTTCAGTGGCACGCTTCGTTTTTCTGAAAACGGGATAAAAAAGGAGATACACGCCGGAGAATACTATTTTCAGGAAAAAGGACTGTATCAGTCGGGCGATGAAATAAGTGATAGTCCTAAGTATTACTATATTCATTTTCTTGGGGATTTTTATGAGGGAGACAGGGGTTATTTAAATATTAAAGGATATTTTGATATAAATCATATCAAAAAAGCAGTCGATAAGCTTGAAGCTTCACGAACATCAAATGCACCGCCGATTGAAATACATAATAGTTTTCTTTCAGTCATTTCGGCTCTTTCAAGCGCTAAAGGAACAACGGATTTTGCAAATAAGATTCAAAAATACGTGACGGACAACATAAAAGAAGAATTGACCCTTGATAGACTATCTTACGACTTTGGATATTGCAAAAATTATATAATCAAGATATTTAAAAAGGAGTTCGATCTTACTCCGCACGAGTATGTTACTATAAGGCGCATAGACCTTGCAAAAAACCTACTCATTTCCTCCGATATGTCTACTGAGGAAATTGCAGAGGAATGCGGTTTTGTAACCTACGTCAACTTTTATAAAGCTTTCGTTAAGCGAGAGGCATGTTCGCCTAAAATCTTCAGAACAAAAGCGCGCATATGATTGCAAAAGTATAAAATAATAACCACAGCTTTGATAATCCGCAAAAGAGCAGTAAGCCAAAACTGTGGTTATTTTATTTATTCGAGAGCAGCCTTGAGGTCGGCTGATATCTTTTCTGTATGTCTGTTTGCGGCATCCGTGCAAAGATGATAGTTTGAATTGTTATAGTCGGCTGCAGCATCGTAAAGATAATCCATCGGAGTAGATATAACCGGGCATTTCAGCTTTGATACCAAGTTGCTTTGATAAGCTTCAATCTGATCGCTTGTAGATATCGTTCCTTTGGCATTGTAATAACAAACAGGTGCGCAAGAGAAGTAATAATCTATCTTAAGCCCCTTGAGATGGTCGTACAGATTGTTTATGGTGTTGATTTTTGCTGTGTTAACAGTACTTGTTTTTATCGACTGAGTGTAATAGTTATTGGGAGTTATAGGAGGCTTATAAGATACGAGGTCGCAATATTTTGCGGAGAGCGACGAGTTCTTTGTTTCGTATGTCTGCTCCTTACCTGCATATCTTGCTTCGGGGTCGGTATTATACTCGGTCATTGCGGTAAAGAAATTAGTATATTTTGAAAAATCAACGTATCGGAAAATATTATAGCAAGCAACGGTTGCTCTGAACGTACGCCATACGATCTCCGTACCACCCATCTGGTTAGCACCGTATTCGGGAACGTTAACTACGATATCGCCCTCTCTCATAAAGTGTGAAAGTCCTTCTATATAGAGAACTCCTGTTCCGCCTGCGTTTGTTCCGCAGTTAAGTATCTGATATTTATATCCAAGCTCCTTTTCTATAATTTCGGATTTTATTCCGTAAAGGCAGCTTGACCCTCCAACAAACATTATGAGACTCTTACTACTATCTCTTGAAAGTAATTGTTCAAGTCTTGATGATATACTTTCAGCATGGGATACGTGATGCGGGGGGAGAGAAGCGTTAAGACGAAGATTTGAGAATGCTTTGCAACCGATAAAAGCATTGTTATATATCGATGTAAAGCTATCAGTAATGTAAAGCGTATTAAAATTATAGCAATTCTGGAACGCGCCGTTATCAACGGTTTTAACAGTCTTGGGAATAACGAGCATCTCAAAGCTTTTATCAATAAAAGCATTTGCTGCTATTCGGGTTACTTCATAGCCGTTGATATCCATAGGAATTGAAACTGTAGAGCTGTCGGCGAGATAACTGTTGATAGTTACTTTTCTAGTAGTGCTGTCGATAGTATAATCGAAGTTTTCTTTCGGTGTCCACTCTGACCACTGCGCATAGAAGGTGAGGATGCTTCCTTCGTCGGGAAGCTTAGTCATACCGCCGGGATTTACAACGAGTCCGCTTCCGTCGCGATTTTCTGTAAACTCAAGCAGAGTATATCCGGGGCGAACGATCTTGCCGTCATCCGCGATCAAATTGGGTGCGAGATGATTCGCAGGCTTGTATTGAGTGAGAATAATATCTGTCGTCCCGTCAGCGGTAGTACCGCCGTTAAGATCATATTTAATGACAGTATACCCCTCGGTCAAAAAGTTTGGATATAATTTTGTATTCTCTTCAATAGCAAACGAATAGTTCTTAGAGTAAGATACAACGCTACCTCCGTCAACAACGGTACCGCCCTTACTCCAGCCTATAAAGGTTTGATTTTCGGCGGGTTTCGCCGTAATATGAATAACTGTACCTTTTAAAACATTTCCCGGAGTAACAGAAAGCTCAACCGTACCAAGCGTGGGAGATGTAGGCTCGATTTCGAATTTGTACAGATCGGAGGTCAACGCTGAATAAAGCTTTACGATAGTGTTTTCGGTTACTTTAGAGATATTAACAAATCCCGCGTGATAAATGACGTTTTCTCCGCCTTCAATACGTAAGAACGAATAATTGCTTTTGAAAACAACAGGGAATCCAACGTCTTCTCCAACAGCAACGATCTTTGGGTTTTCACCTATTACGGAGCAGTATTTATCAACCTCAAGGGTCACGGTTACCGTCCGACCATTGTTATAATCGATTCCGTCATAATCATCACCGGGTTCAGGTTTTGAAGTTTTTTTGTCTTCGCTGTCACCATTTCCGGAGTCATTTGCATTACTGTTATTTATGTTATCGTTATCATTTTGTGATGAGTCATTTGCTTCACCACCGAGCGCATCGCAACCTATAAGAAGCGAAAGCGATAGAATGAATATAAGTAAAATGCCGAATAACTTTTTTTGCATAGCATCCTCCACGTTATTACTTTTATTCATTTTAACATACTTTGCGCAAATAATCAATACAGAGCAGTTTGCTTAAACAAAACTTTGTTAGTTTTGTATTTTGAAAAGGAGATTTTTTGTTGATAATGACTATTAAATATAAAGACAGGAAGAAAACGTTGCAAAAGAATTATCTTGACTTATCAATGATTATGAATTATAATTGTAAAAAATATGTATTTTTAAAATGAGGTTATCGATGATCGGTTGGGGTTATCTCGCATCACTATCATACGGTATCGTATGCTTGCTTATTTCGATGCTTGTTTATAAATTCGGTGTTCCCAAAAAATATACGAGAAAAATCGTTCATATTCTTGTAGGTTTTGAATGGGTAATACTGTATCATTTTATGGGAGTTGGACTCCATTTTGTTGCCGTTTGCTTGATATTTACTGCGCTTTTGGCTGTTTCGTATAAAAAAAGCTTAATGCCGATGATATCCTCGGATGGCGATAATGCTCCGGGAACTGTATATTACGGTATTTCAATGTCAGTAATGGCAATTGTTTCACTTTTCCTTGAGAACTTTGTTTTTGCTTTTGGAATCGCAGTCTTCTGCACCTCGATAGGCGACGGTTTAGCGGGAGTTATAGGAAGCTCTGTATCTCGGTTTAATCCCAAAATATACAAAAACAAAAGCTTGATAGGTACTTTATCGGCATTTGTATTTTCTTCTGTGTCAGCTTATGCTTTTTCGGAGATTTACAAGCTTGATTTGAGCATAATCTATGCGCTAGCTATAGGCGCGTTTGCAGCAGGACTTGAGCTCGTAACGGAATACGGTCTTGACAATATAACCTTGCCGCTCGGTACGTCAACCTTATCTTATCTGCTTCTTTATATTGATGGAACAGAGAATTATTTAATTCCAATAGTTTTAACGCCGTTTATTATAGCGTTGGCTCTTGGAAAAAAGCTTCTAACAAAAAAAGGCGTTTTTGCCGCGGTCGCCCTTGACGTGATAGTATCCGCAGCGCTTGGAAATTTTGGTTTTGTACTTCTTTTGGCTTTCCTTTTGCTTAGTGTGATAATTGACAAGGTGAAAAAACGCTTCAGAAAAAAGAGCGACGACATTTCCAAAAAAGGAGATGAAAGAGATTCGGTTCAGGTACTGGCAAACGGACTTATTCCTGCGATTTTTGCTCTGTTGTATTTCTTTACAAAGCATAACGTTTTTGTGATTGCTTACAGTGTTGCGCTCGCGGAATGCTTTGCCGATACTGCGGCATCGGGAATCGGAGCGCTTTCCAGAACCGCTTATGATCCTTTTAGGAAAAAGAAGCTTGAGGTCGGTCTTTCCGGCGGAATGTCCGTTATAGGAACTTTGGCTTCATTTGTTGCGCCAATAGCCTTTCTGACGATTCCGCTTGCCTTTGGTCTAATCGATTCCAAGTGGTGGCTGATATCATCAACGTGCGCCTTTCTCGGTGCGATATTTGACAGCGCCCTCGGCTCTCTTCTTCAGGCTAAATATAAATGCAAAATATGTACTCGCATAACAGAAAGGGAAGAGCATTGCGGCGAGCAAGCAGAGCTTGTTTTCGGTAGAAGAATTATAACGAATGATACAGTAAATATTCTTTCTGTACTGTTTGCGTCACTTATGTCAATAATAACATTTTTCTTACTAAATTAAAATTGCTTATATGATAAAGGCTGCCGAGCACAGCACGGCAGCCTCGCTTTTTATTAAAGCTTATTTATCAGCTTAATACAAATGGAAAGGATGAATGACGGTTAATAAATTAATTAGCCGTTGTTCTTGATGGAGTTCTCATAGCTCTCCACCATCTTCTTTACCATCTGACCGCCAACAGAACCGGCCTGCTTCGAGGTAAGGTCACCGTTGTAACCCTGCTTAAGGTTTACGCCAACTTCGTTAGCAGCTTCCATCTTGAACTTGTCAAGGGCAGCTCTTGCTTCGGGAATGTTTACCTTATTCTTAGACATAAGAATTAATCTCCTGAATTTTTAAAAATCTATATTAATCGAGCCTGCAAGATCGTAGCCTTCGCAGGCTCTCTCTTGGACTCTGTTATTATTTTGCATAAAACTGAGGGAATTATTTATGGAAATATATTCATCCTTTTATATTATATTTCAATAAAAGATTTACTTATACTATTTTTCAATTATATTATTATGCATTTATCACAAAAACATTATTGAAATTTGTCTAAAAAATCGGAATAACGAAAAAAGTTAGGAAAAAGCAAAAAAACTTTTAAAAAAAGGCTTGACTTTTGAAAAAGATTGTTGTATAATAGGTAAGCTGTCAACTTGAGGGCAGAAAACTGCAACATAAAGTACAGCAGAATTCGCGAAGGCGAGTTCATTTGGTCTTTGAAAATTGAACAACAAAGAAATTTCTGAATTGCACTGAAAAGTGCGAAGGAATCTCGAAAATAACTTTGAAAACTCATTACAAAGTAAAAAAAGAAGCTAAGACAAAA
>JAFQPR010000046.1 GCA_017411605.1 Clostridia bacterium
ATTTTTTATAAAAATTTGGACTAACCCATTGCAATGAATGTAGAGCATAATTAAATTTTTTGAAATTTAATTATGCAAAAGCCGATAAAATCGGCTTGTCGAAACGAAAATAGTCGTTTCGACATTCTATAATCATTATAACAATCTAAATTGCAATAAAATAAAAGTGTAGTAAAATCAAATTAAATATTAAAAAAGAGCTATCCTTTGTTTTATCGCGTTGGATAGCTCTTGCTTTATTTCAGTTATTTGTTTCCGTATTTTTCGCAGACCTCTGTTACAATTTTTTTTGCCATAACGGTTTCTTCTTCGGGGACGGGTACGTCGAAGTCCGAGAAGGTGTTATCAAGAATATCCTTACCCGTGAGCATTTTAAACCAGGTAAGACCTACGGCGTAGCGGCCTATGCCGAGGCTGAGATGAAACGTGTCGCGATGTACCTTTATACCCTCTGCGATCAGTCCCGCCAGCACCTCGCCCGAGGGGATTATGAACTCCGAAGCCGAATCCTTTGCAGCGCGCTCATATGCGCCTCGTATATCCGAGAGCATCGCGCCATAGCTTTCGTATTTCATCTCCTCTGTAAGGCGGTATGAGCCGTCCTCGTATCCCCAGGTCTCGTGGATAAGAAGCTTAGCCTTTGGTGCGAGTTTTCTTATGTAAGCAACAAGGTATTCAAGGTAAGGCTGATACGTGTCGTATTTAGGCGACTGATTACTCACCTGCTGCAGCGTAATATAATCCCAATCGCGGGAGAGAAGAGCTTCCTTCATCGACATCTGAAAGCCCGTGCTTATCCCGTTCATCTCGAGAGTATAAGCCTTCTCTTCACTCAGCATATTTCTGTAGTGCATTGAGAGGGGGCATCCGCCGATATAAAGATTAAAGGTATGGAGCGTAACTCCCGCAGCTCTCGCTATACCGTAAAGATAGCGCTGAGCATCATGCGAAAAGCTGTTGCCAATAGATAAAACGTTCATTTCAGTACCTCTTTCTACAACTTGTGGAATATTGGTTTTCTTTTTTCAAAGGTGCAGACGTATTCGAAGGTTTCCTTGACTATTTCGAGCGCCTCGGGGATATATTGTCCGACCCGTGCGGAGTTATGCGCATCTGAGCCGACCGTAACTATCTCGCCGCCAAGCTCGCGGAAGCGACGCAGAAATTCGGCATCGGGGAGCGGCGCGCCGACTCTGTCGATACCGCTCGTGTTTATTTCCATACCGATACCTTTTCTTGCGATCTCTCGCATTATCTCGTCGCAAAGCTCGCGGTAATCCTTGTAAAAAAGCGGGGAGCGTGTCGGATTATGCACGGATTTGCACACGTAATTGATATGTCCCAGCGCGTCGAAATCAGAATGGACCTTTACGCATTCGAGCACGCGCTCAAGGTAGAGAAGAAATCCGCTCCGTTCATCCTTGTCAAGCCAATATTCGCGGCAGTAAGGGTCAAAGCCTTTAACGTAATGCACCGAGCCGATGATATAGTCAAATCCAAACTCTTTATCAAGCGCTCCAAGCTCGGGTGCATTCCACGTCGTAAGACCGAACTCGACGCCGCGCTTAATAGAGAGCCCCGAAATTGAAATATCGCCGTACGCCCTGTCGTATTCCGCCTTTGTGAATAGATCGTGGTGAAGCTCGCGCTCCGAATTAAAATCATAGTGGTCGGTGAAGCAAATTTCGCGAAGACCGATTTTTTTTGCCGCCTTTGCGATAGCTAGAGCATCTTCTTTTCCATCGAAGGAAACGGTGCTATGTATATGATAGTCGAACATTTTTTACTCCGTTATGTCAATGTTTATTTACAAATTTCATTAATATTCTTCTGTCATTCCGTCATACGCGAGCTTTATTGATATTCCGTATCTTTCGGCATAACTTGCTGTGAGTTCCTCTGCGGCTACTCTGTTTCCGAGTATCTCTCTGCCGTGGTGATTTAATCTGAGAGCCTTTACGTTATGGCTTACGGCGTACTCGCAAACGTCGGATACCTTGTGGTGTCCCGTTTCCATAACCAGAAGATCTACTCCGTCGGAAATAAGATAGTCGAGCTCACTCGGTGATTTCACGTCGCCCGAGAGAAGTATTCTCTTACCCTCCGCCTCTACAAGATAGGAGAAGGCGTGGAAAACTCCGTCAGCTCCGTCGTCCTTCAGGTGGTGATTGCTTTTTGCCTTGACACGTACTTTGCCGTCATCAAATATAACTCCGTCGGAAATTCCGTGCTCGTTTAAGGTGAATCTGAAATCCCTAAGGCTGATGCTGCCGCTGAGGGCAACCGTCTTTATAGCCTCAAACGTATTATGTTCGGGGAAGAACACTTCGAGCGTATTGCCGTTAGGGAGAGATTTTTTATGCATTCCTATCATTTTATCAAATGCGAAAAAGAGATTTGCTAAACCGCCGATGTGATCAATGTGCGGATGAGTTACGAATATCGCTTCGCTCTTCATAATATCAATCCCCGAGGTGACTGCGGTATGCACGCAGCATTCTCCCGCGTCGAACCAATAAAGCGAGCCACCGATGTCGAGCAGCGTTGACGTGTGGTGCATATTTTTCATTGGCTCCGTACCCGAGCAGGTACCGAGAAAGTGTATTTTAATCATTATTAATCTCCTTGATGTTGAAAGTAAAGTACCGTTATGCTTTATTATAGCACACAATCTGTGTCATTTCAACTTTATTCACAAAAAATTTAATTGACATTCGTTCGCTTATATGATATATTTAAAGTGAGGAAGATATGAATATCTTCCGCGAAAGGAGCGTAAAATGAAAAGAATTAAAAGAACAGCCGTATCAGTTTTGCTTTTATTCGTGCTTATGTTTTCACTCCTTCAGCTTTCGGGCTGTTACACTATTAAAAGTGGAAAGATGAGGAGGGTAGAGGGAACGTACGAGCTTACGGGATATTCTACCGATAAGGACGAAATTGAGGCAAACGGTATCAAACTCTATATCGTTATCCGCTCGGACGGAACGGGTTATTATGCCTATACCGATAACGATACTCCCGTATACTTTGCGGAGCTGAATTGCAGATTTACTCAGGATCCCGAGAAGAGCGGATATTACAGTTACGTAGAGTTGAACTTTACGGGCAAGAACGACGCATGGTATAAGCTCGGTATCAATGCGGGGTGGAGAATCCAGAACCTCAATTCCAATCAACCTAAGTACGCGGGCAATATTTTTGACGGAACTTACGGTCTTCAGTACTATATCAACGTAGACTTTAACAGAGTCAGTAAAAAGACGGATGTTTCATATCTTACGAAGATTTTCGGTGAGCACCGTGTAAATCCGCTCGGCTCGACTCAGCTTAACGGAGTGTATTTCTATTCGGGCGCATCCTCGGAAAATGCGGAATTTCCTTCTGCAGAATTTGAAACACCCTTCGTCTATGCTTATCTTAACGTTGATATTTATAGGGAGCAGGGCGAGATTTGGTATATGCTGAAATCCGATGAGGTCGAGAAAAATGAGAAATTCGACTTACACGCCGCCATGGAAGACGGTGTTTACGTGCTTTATCTTGGCAGCGCGAGGGCGCCGTTTGGTCTTAATGCGCCGTATTACAGTGATATGAAAATACCCGTAACGCTCACCGTAGGTGAAGCGGAATACGAGGGCGCGTATGAATTTCATCTTGCAATAGAATTGACGGTAGAGGATATCCCCGAGAATATCGAAGCAAAGAAAAATACCTACGAGTGGGAAAAGAATTCCCCTGTAGTATGATGAATTAAACACAAAAGGTAGGGGCTGGCGCATTTAGGCGCAACCGAAAATGACAAAAAAACGACATAAAGAAGCTCTAAAATCAACAAATGAGCTAAGAATATGTGTTATAAGGTTGAAATTCTACGAATTTCTCCATCAAATTAAAGTCATTTTCTA
>JAFQPR010000047.1 GCA_017411605.1 Clostridia bacterium
ACCTGTGAGGCGTATATAAATACGTCGAGGGAGGGAAACGCAAATAGAAAATGACTTTAATTTGATGGAGAAATTCGTAGAATTTCAACCTTATAACACATATTCTTAGCTCATTTGTTGATTTTAGAGCTTCTTTATGTCGTTTTTTTGTCATTTTTGGTTGCGCCTAAATGCGCCAGCCCCGTCTTATATAAAAAGCTTTACGAGTACATATTATTGCAATTCATAAATGCGTATAGCATCTCCCCGTGCTGCTGCTCTTCTGCCTGAATATGAGAGAGCATCTTTCTTGCGGCGGGAGATTTGAATTCAAAAACGCTTGTGTTGTAAAGAGAGGATACGTGCTTTTCCGTGGAGAGAAGATCGGAGAGAAGGAACTTATCATTTTTCTTATCCTCGGGATTCTGATAAACGGAAGCGCACGGGCAGCACATATCGTTATTTGCGCTGAGCGCCCCGGGGGCTGCGGGCTCGTTTCCCGCCATCATCTCGTTTACGGTTTTAAGATGCTCGCGCTCGGTGTCTGCAATTGAATTTAAAAGTGTCGAAAGCTCAGGGCATTTTGCTAAAGATGCGTATCTTGTGTATTTTTCAATACATAGCTCTTCCTGGTCTTTCATATCCTTAAGTAGGTCGCTTTCTTTGCTTGTGAGAATCATAGTTTTCATCCTTTCTTTTTTGCAAATTGTTTTTTCCCCGTAATTTTGGACTTTGCGCGCTTAACACGAAGGGAAATATTTGCATCTGCTATTATTTTCGGCAAGAAAAAAATATTTATACACTTTTGAATAGTCTTCTGAATGAATATTTCTGATGAAAATTAAAGAAAAAGCACTACTGCTATCAAAGCTTGTAAAACTTTATCGAAAACGCATTAATCGTTTTTTACTGAATGACTTCAATTTGTGCATAATTGCTAAAAAACTTTAGCACTTTAGAGGGTTTACATTTATTTATTATAGTGTTATAATTGATTTATAAAACAAAAAAACTCCAAAAAACGGAGATTGACCGACGGGAGAATATCATGTATATCAGCGTTGATACGTACGAGGAATTGTATCTGAAGGGTAAGGACAGAGAAACGTTAGAGTGTGAAGTTGAAAAGCTGCGAAACGAAATCTCGAGGATAAAAAGAAAAATGGAAATGCCTTACTATATCCGCGCTAATACCGCTTTTCCTACGGATGAGCAAGTGATAGAGATCTGCCGCGGTTATTATGAGAAGGCAACACTTTATTTAAAGGATGCTTTGGATAATGCGGATATTCTCACAGAAGAGGAACGCGCGGCCGCATATGTTGACTCTATGACGAAAAATATATCCTGCGTTACTCTTACCGTAGGAAGATATCTCCAAGAGAAATACGAGCTTGATTTAACCGATAAATGTGCAAAATTGATGCGCGTCCGTTTAGGCGGGGATTCTCTGACGGAGGAGAAGGAAAAAGAGCCAATATACGATGCGCTTTATTCGCTTCGCCTTGGCGAATGGCGGCAGAGCTATCTTCCCGAGGATTACGGCTGTACTCTGAGCGAGCCTGTAAGGTGGCAGCTTCGTATAGATTATTTTGGTAAAGCAGCTCCGAGGTTTTATGACGGACTGGGTATTTTCCCATATAATTTCAATGCCTTGTGTAAGCTTCTCGGAGCGGACCTAATTTGAAAACGATTCTTGTCGCCTTCGGAACAAGACCCGAGGCTATCAAGATGTGTGAGCTTATCAAAGAACTTAAAAGCAGGGGATGCTTCCGGGTAAAGGTATTTGTAACAGGTCAGCATAGAGGGATGTTAAAGCAGGTTCTTATGTATGAGAGTATTATGCCCGACTATGACCTCGATATAATGAAAATCGGGCAATCGCTCTCGTATATTACGGCTGAAGTGCTTCGCGGCGCGGATGCTGTAATGACCGAGCTTTTGCCCGATATCGTTTTGGTACACGGTGACACGTCGTCCGCGCTTGCGGTTGCGCTTTGCGCCTTTTACCGCGGTATACCCATAGGTCACGTTGAAGCGGGACTCAGAACCTATGACCGTTCGTCTCCGTTTCCCGAGGAATTCAACCGCGCGGCAATTGCGCTTATCGCAAAATATCATTTTGCCCCAACCTCCGAGGCAAGGGATAATCTCTTGTCAGAGAAAATTGCCCCCGAGGATAGTTTCGTTACCGGGAATACGGTTATCGACGCATTGATAAAGAATATAGATGAACGCTACACGTCCGAGTATGCAAGGCTTGCTTCGGGGAAGAATTTAATAATACTCACAGTCCACCGCAGAGAGAATCTTCATAAGCTTGAAGGTATATTCCGCGCGGTAAAGCGTATCGTTCTCGAGCATCCCGAGGTATGCGTTATTTATCCGGTTCACAAAAATGAAAAAATAAATATAACGGCTAAAGAAGTGTTTTTCTCCTGTCCGCGCGTATATTTAACCGAAACGTTATCCGCGTATGATTTTCAGAACTTGCTGAATTTATCTTATATTGTTCTCACCGATTCGGGCGGAGTTCAGGAGGAGGCATCTTACCTCGGCAAACCGACGCTTGTATTAAGAAATACCACAGAACGTAAAGAATTATTGTCAAATTCGTGTGCAAAACTTGTTGGAACAGATGAAGAGGGTATATATTCTGCCATGAAAGAGATGCTTGATAACAGAGATGAATTCTTGAAAAATATGAGGAAGGCGGATTTTCTCGGGTGCGGCAATGCATCTAAGATAATAGCGGATATATTGGAAGAAAAACTAAGAAACTGAAAAAGAAAGGAAAATTTATGTCAAATATCTGGCACGATATCTCACCGAAAAGAATAACTCCCGACGATTTTATTTGCGTTGTTGAAATATCGAAGGGAAGTAAGAAAAAATATGAGCTTGATAAGGAAACGGGATACATAATTCTTGATAGAATTCTTTATACATCGACTCACTATCCCGCAAATTACGGATTTATACCGAGGACCTACGGTGATGACGGCGACCCTCTCGACGTGCTTTTGCTTTGCGCCGAGCCGCTTGAGCCTATGTCTCTTGTAAGAGCATATCCGATAGGCGTAATCTCTATGATAGATAACGGAAGAAACGATGAAAAGATAATTGCCATTCCGTTCAATGACCCAAATTACAATAATTATTCGGATATCGACGAGCTTCCCGCGCATATTTTTGATGAGATGAAGCATTTCTTCACCGTATATAAAAATCTTGAGCATAAGGACACTGCAGTTGATGAGGTCAGACCTAAGGAGATTGCGAGAAGAGTTATCGAGGACGCGATAAACAATTACGTAGAAAAATTCTGCAAGTAGTCTTTCAAATCAAAAAAACGAATAATTGCGGCAAGTGCGCACCACCTTATTCTTTTGGATGCGTTCCTACCGCTTTTATTTTTTTGCTTTAACGGGATAAAGTTTTTGGAGGAAAGAGTATTAAATTTATTGACAATTAGTTTTATATGTGATATAGTATCAATATATTTTAAATAATATTCCGGAGGAATGATATGAGAGAATTTGAATTTTTGAAAGCAAACGACCCAGAGGTTTATTCCGCAATGATGGACGAGGCATCAAGACAGCGCAATAAGATTGAGCTTATCGCGTCTGAAAACTTCGTTTCAGAGACCGTAATGGATGCAAACGGAACGATTCTTACGAACAAATATGCCGAAGGTTATCCCTCAAAGAGATACTACGGCGGATGCGAATACGTTGACGTTGTTGAAACCATTGCCATTGAGCGCGCAAAGCAGCTTTTCGGAGCGAGCTACGCTAACGTTCAGCCTCATTCGGGCGCGCAGGCAAATATGGCTGTATTCTTTGCGCTTCTTAGCCTTGGCGATACTGTTCTTTCTATGAATCTTGCTCACGGCGGTCACCTGAGCCACGGCTCTCCCGTAAATATGTCAGGCAAGTATTGGAATATCGTTCCTTACGGAGTTGATAAGGATACAGGAAGAATAGATTACGACGAGGTTCGCCGTCTTGCTCTCGAATGCAAGCCGAAGCTCATTCTCGCAGGCGCATCCGCATATGCGAGAGTAATCGACTTTGAGAAGTTCGCTGCAATAGCGAAGGAGGTAGGCGCGTACCTTATGGTAGATATGGCGCATATCGCGGGTCTTGTAGCCGCAGGCGTTCATCCGTCACCCGTTCCTTTTGCGGACGTTGTAACCACCACAACTCATAAAACTCTCCGCGGTCCTAGAGGCGGTCTTATTCTCTCTAAGGACGAGGAGATAGGCAAGCTTATCAATAAGGCTATCTTCCCGGGAACTCAGGGCGGCCCTCTTATGCACACGATTGCCGCAAAGGCTGTTTGCTTCGGCGAGGCGCTGAAGCCCGAGTTTAAGGCATACGCCGAGCAGATTATCGTAAATACGCAGGTTCTCGCAGAGGAGCTTCTTAAGGCAGGCTTCAAGCTCGTTTCCGGCGGAACTGATAACCACCTTCTCCTCGTTGACCTTACGGGTATGAAGATTGATACGGGTAAGGAAGCGGAGCATCTTCTTGACGAGGTAGGTATTACCTGCAATAAGAACGCGATACCGTTTGATACGCAGAAGCCCTTCGTAACGAGCGGTATCAGACTCGGTACGGCAGCGGTAACTACCAGAGGCTTCAAGGAAGACGATATACGAGAGGTAGCCGCGCTGATAGCTATGACTCTTTCCGACTTTGAAGCAAATAAAGATGAAGTAGTGGCAAGAGTTGCGGCTCTTTGCAAAAAGTATCCTCTCTACGAGTAAGCAATTGAAAATAGAATCAATCAGAAAGAAGAAAAGAAAATGGCACTTGAAAGAAAAGATATAGAACAGAAATATAAATGGGACCTCTCCGTAATTTATAAGGACGAGAAGGCGTTCTATGACGAATACGCCAAAGCGGAGAAGCTCATAGCAGACTTCGCGAAGCACGAGAAGACTATGTGCAAAAGCGCGCGTGACTTCTACAATGCACTTTCGGATATGACGGCTATTGAGGCTGTTATCGAGAAGCTCTGGCAGTATGCTTCGCTCAATTTCTCTGTAGACACGTCGAACAATAATTATCAAGCTCTCAACGCAAAGGTGCGCAACCTCGCGGTAACTGCGGGAACGGTATCGTGGTTCGTTAACCCCTATATGCTCCGTCTTGATGAGAAAACTCTTGACGCTTGGTTCACGGAATGCCCCGAGCTTGAAACCTTCCGCCGTATGGTAACGAAGAATATGAGATATAAGCCTCATACTCTTTCCGACGAGTGCGAGCAGCTTATGTCGAAAATGGAGGATTGCCTTGGCAGCCATAGCGATATCAGAAGCATTTTCTCAAATTCCGATTTAAGATTCGGTAAGATAACCGACTCCGACGGTAAGAAGGTAGAGCTTACCGACTCCAACTACGTGCCCTTCCTTATGAGCGGGGACCGCCGTGTGCGTCAGTCTGCGTTCAGAGCGCTCTATAAGACCTACGAGCAGTTTGGAAACACTTATGCTACGATGTTTAACAGCAGAGTAAAGGAGCGTTGCACTCTTGCTAAGGTAAGAGGCTTCCGCGACTCTATAACCTCGTCCACCTTCAACGATGAGGTAACCCCCGTTATTTATAATAATCTTATTAATTCCGTACACAAGGGACTTCCCGCGCTTTACGAATACTACGCATTGAAGCAGAAGGTTCTCGGGGTTGAGAAATTCCATATGTACGACGTATACGCGCCCCTCATCGGCTCGTTTGACCGCAAGTATTCGTATGAAGAGGCGGTTGAAGAGGTGCTCAAGACCGTTGAGATCTACGGCGACGAGTATTACAATGCCCTGAAGCGCGGACTTACCGAGCTCGGCTGGGTTGACGTATATCCCACGAGAGGTAAGAGAGGTGGAGCTTTCAGCTCGGGATGCCCCGGCACTGAGCCCTATATCCTTCTTAACTATAACGGCACGTTTGATAACGTATCGACCTTAGCTCACGAGGCAGGTCACTCGATGCATACCTACTTCTCGACCAAGTATAACGAGCCTCATAATTCGAATTATACCATCTTCGTTGCAGAGGTAGCTTCTACCGTTAACGAGCTCCTTATGGCTCACAGAAAGCTTGCCGAGTGCAAGAGCGACGAGGAGAAGCTCTACATCTTAAACGAGCTTATGGATACCTATAAGGGAACTCTTTACCGCCAGACGATGTTTGCTGAGTTTGAGCGCGATATGCACGCTCTTTGCGAAAAGGGTGAGCCTCTTACCGCAGAGCTTATCAACAAGAAGTATTATAAGCTTGTTAAGAAGTACTTCGGTCCCGAAGTTGTATGCGATAAGCAGATCGCTTACGAATGGATGAGAATACCTCACTTCTATACCTGCTTCTACGTATATAAATATGCTACCTGCATTTCCGCAGCATCGGCTATCGTTAAGAGAATTGAGAATGAGGGCGCGGCATACGTTGATCAGTATATCGACTTCCTTAAGTGCGGCGATTCCAAATCTCCCCTTGATAGCCTTCTCGTTGCAGGCATTGATATGACCGATCCCGAGGTAGTAAACGGCGCAATTGAGGACTTCGCGTCCTGCGTTCGTCAGTTCAACGAAATCTACGACGGAATGAAGAAATAATTACCGTCTTAATATTGTTATGAAATCAGAAAAATACACTTATACAGATAGAGATACGGGCGCAGAGGTAACGCGTCTTACGTCGTATAGGTCGAACAGTAATCATCTCTATTTCACTAACAACTCCTTCTACGATAATAACAGAAGGATAGTATTCGCATCCGAGAGAGGGAACGCGCATAATCTGTTTTCTCTCGACCTTGAGAGCGGAGAAATAGAGCAGCTTACCGATTTCCCCGCGCCCCCAAATCTCGCTAGATACGAGCTTCATATGTCCTTCGTCGATCCTGTAAATTCAAATTGCGTATTTTATATAGGTAGGGAGCTTAAGAATATCGATCTTAAAACGGGTGTGATATCGACGATATATCATGTTCCGGATGGTTTTAAAAACCACATCGTCAGTATAGATGCCGCAGGCAAGTATGCATACACTTCAGTTTATGAGGACGCTCCGGAAAGAAGAAATGGAAACAGTCTGCATGACTTTTATCTGAGTTATCCCGAATCGCGTATTGAAAAAATCGCGCTGGACGGAAGCGGTCATACTACAGTTTTTTCGGAGAATAAATTTATAGCTCACGTAAATACGTCTCCTACGGATAAAAATAAGCTCACCTTCTGCCACGAGGGCAATTGGCGCGAGGTTGACCATAGGCTTTGGACGCTTGATCTTAAGAGCGGCAAGGTAGATAAGCTTCACCCGTGCCGCGAGGGCGAGTGCATCGGTCACGAGTATTGGTTTGCAAACGGCACGAGAGTGGGTTATCACGGTCATATAGACGGTAAAGCTCAGCTTGGCGCTGTCAATTTTGACAATACCGAGGACAAAGCATACGCTTTTCCCTTCAACACGGGGCACATTTTCTCGTTTGACGAGAAGCTTATAATCGGCGACGGAAACGCAAGCGGTAAATATATAAGACTCTGGCAGCTCGGTGACGAGGGCTACGAGCAGCCGCGAGCGCTCTGCCTGCATAACTCGACCTTCAAAACACAGGAAGCGCACGTCCATCCGCGCCTGACTCCCGATGGCAAAAAGGTGCTATACACCTCTGATGAATCGGGACACAATCAGGTCTACCTCGTAACTCTCCCCGAAAATATCGGCGACCTGCCGTTACTTTCAACTCTTTCAAAGTACTGATTAAAAATAATTTTCCAAGCGTGGCTATTCTTGAAAAAAACGGGAATAGCCACAAGGATTTATTCTTAGCAAAAAGAGCCCTCACCACGCGTTACGCCGCGGTGAGGGCTTCGATTATAGTATTATAAACCTAGAAGACAGAAATTGCCGTCTTACCGTTTATTCATTATCCGATTTTTCGTTTTTTCTGTTTGCAATAGAGTTTGACGCCTTGTTAAGACCGTAGGTCACGAGAACGAGAGCGCCGATAACGATGAAGATGCAAAGCATACCCTGCCAGAGATAATTGAGGGCGGGAAGGAAGTTCTTTGTTGTGAACTTAACCTTAATAGGCTTGGTAGCCTCGTCTTCAAGCTCTGTGTTTTCTCCAACCTCGGGAGCTTCACCCGCATCTGTGTCGGGAGCGGTAGATGCAAAAGCGCATACGGAGAAAGCAGAAATTGCAAAAACCAATGTTAGAAGAAGTACTAAAATTTTAGTTGATTTTTTCATTTTTTTACTCCTTTCTACCTATTAAAGCATAAATCCGAGAATCAGACCGCCGGCAATAACCGAAGCTATCTGACCCGAAACGTTTACACCGATGGACTGCATAAGAAGGAAGTTCTGAGGATCCTCTTCAAGACCCATCTTGTGAACAACACGGCCGGACATCGGGAACGCGGAAATACCCGCAGCACCGATCATGGGGTTGATCTTTTCCTTGAGGAAGAGGTTCAAGAGCTTAGCGAAGAGAACGCCGCCTGCGGTATCGAATATGAACGCGAAAAGACCGAGAGCAAGGATGAGAAGAGTACTAAGGTTGAGGAACTTATCAGCCTGCATCTGAACTGCGATCGTAAGACCGAGGAAGATCGTAACGAGGTTTGCAAGAACCTTCTGCGCTGTTTCCGAAAGGGAATCAAGCACGCCGCACTCACGGATAAGGTTACCGAACATAAGGAAACCGACGAGAGCAACGGATTCTTTAGCAACAAGACCCGCGATTATGGTAATAACAATGGGGAAGAGTATTCTCGTAGTCTTAGAGATAGCCTGAGGCTTGTAAGGCATACGGATAAGTCTTTCCTTCTTGGTGGTCATAAGCTTGATAACGGGGGGCTGAATGATAGGCACGAGCGCCATATACGAGTAAGCCGCAACCATTATAGCACCTGTAATACTTGAATTCTGACCGAGCAGCTTCATAGCAACTACGATAGCGGTAGGACCGTCAGCAGCACCGATAATACCTATCGAAGCAGCCTCGGGAAGCTCGAAGAAGAGAGATGCCAGGCAGAAGGTAAAGAAGATACCGAACTGAGCGGCAGCGCCGAATATCATAAGCTTGGGGTTAGAGAGTACGGGACCGAAGTCTATCATAGCTCCGATACCGATGAAGAGTATAAGGGGGAATAGCTCGTTTGCGATACCTGCGTTAAACAGGGTGGTAAGAGGTCCCGCTTCTCCGATAGCACCGGAACCGGGGAGGTTTACCATAATAGTACCAAAGCCTAAGGGCAAAAGAAGGGTAGGCTCCATCTCCTTTTTGATAGCAAGGAAAATGAGAATGCCGCCAATAATCCACATTACTATATACTTCCAACCGTCGGCTTTGAACAGTTCAAGTATACTTTCGTACAAAATGTCCATTGTTTCATCCTTTTCTTTTATTCTCGCATATACGCGCGAGTAAACATCTTTATAATTCTAGCATATTATTAGTCATTGTTTGTTAATAAATTGTTAACAAATCACATTTAATAATTTTTAATGCGGCTAATTTTTACCTACGCTCTCGATATAAGAATAAAGCTTCTTTGCATCCCCGTCAAAATGATATGCATTTATACCGAAATCGCGCGCACCGCCGATATTGCTGATATTATCGTCAACGAAAAGCGTTTCCGACGGTGTAAGAGAGAACTTTTCCGTAATATGCGCGAATATCTCACGGTTTGGCTTGACCGCGCCCGAGAGGGATGAAAATACGTAACCGTCAAATAGTGAAAGAATAGGAATCTCGTCCTGATGAGCGGCAAAATAGGTCGAAATATTTGAGAGGATATAAAGACCGAAGCCGCGTTCTCGGCAAAGCGAGATAACCTCTCTCATCCCTTCTATTTCGGGCAGATTGTATATCCAATTGTAATATATTTTGTCCGCCACCTCGTGAAGTCTTTCGGGGAGGCGTTTTTTTACGTCCTTCATCATTTCTTCGTCCTCTATCGTACCCGCATCGAGGCGCTCCCAATAGAGCCTGTCAAAAACGACCTCGGACAAAAGCTTAATATCATCCTTATTATCGGTATAAACCGAGCACATATATTCGGGCTGAAAATAAACAAGCACCTGACCGAAATCGAAAATCACGTTTTTAATCATATCTATCTCCTACGGATGTTTTTTTATTATTTTAGCATAAACAAGAGCGGTTGTAAACAGGAAAAGGAGATAGTTTTTAAAAAAAGAACTTTTTTTCTTCGGGTATTGAATTGAAAAGTATGGAAAGACTAAAAACAATAGCTGTAATTATTTTGACGGACAGGGATTATGAAAAAAGCGAGGGAACCTTATAATGCGTCCTTTACTGCGCGGGGTCAGAGTACCGAATATAAAGACCACCGCATCAAAAAAAGCCGTACCGATGCCGTTTCACGGAACGGTGACTATACCGATGTCAATGCATATAGGAGCTGCTGCAGAGCCTATTGTAAAGCGCGGTGATACCGTATTCGTCGGTACTAAAATAGGTGATGTCGGAGGCAGTATATCCGCTCCCGTGCATTCAAGCGTCTCGGGAAGGGTGAGCGAAATAGCAGATATAACAACGCCCGACGGCGCTATGTGCCAAGCTGTGAAAATCGAGTCGGACGGAAAAATGACTCCCGATGAAAGAATAAGTCCGCCGCAAATAACGGGAACAGATGAATTTATTTCTGCCGTTCGCGAGAGCGGCATCGTTGGGCTTGGCGGGGCGGGCTTTCCGACACATATAAAGTATGAAGGCTGCAAAGGTAGAAAAATAGAGGAGCTTATAGTTAATGCCGCGGAATGTGAGCCGTATATAACGAGTGATACGAGAACTCTGCTCGATAGGAGTGACGAGCTGCTATTCGGCATAGAAGCGGTGCGCGAATATCTTGGTATAAAGAGAGTTATTATAGGTATAGAAAAGCATAACCGCGCGGCGCACGGAGCCTTGGAAAATATGCTTAATCAGCATCCGAAAACAGAGCTGAAGCTTCTTTCGGATATATATCCGCAGGGAGCAGAGAAGGTGCTTGTGTATCATACGACGGGGAAAGTAACGCCCGCAGGTAAGCTGCCGCTCGACGTCGGCGCGCTCGTTTCCAACTGTACGACTCTTGCAGAGATAGGGAAGTATCTGAAAACGGGAATGCCGCTCGTGTCAAAGTGCATAACGGTTGACGGCGGCTCTATTTTGGATCCAAAGAACGTGATAGCGCCCATAGGTACGCCAATCAGCGCGCTTGCCGATTTTTGCGGAGGCACTGTCGGTGACCCTTATATGGTACTCTTTGGCGGACCGATGATGGGACTTACGATAGAGAATGCCGATACAAGCTTCGTTATGAAGCAGACGAACGCGGTCACGTTCTTATCCGAAAAAGAAGCGGCAAGAAAGCGAGAGACCGCGTGTATTAATTGCGGCGCGTGCGCAAATCACTGTCCGTTTGCCCTTGATCCGAGAGCTTTTCTCAGGGCGTACAGATGCGATAACGTAGGGGAGCTCGGACGGCTCAGAGTTGATATTTGTATGGAGTGCGGATGCTGCTCGTTCATCTGCCCTGCCGCAAAGCCGCTGGTCGAAACGAATAAGCTCGCAAAAGCAAAGCTCAGAGCGTACCTTGATGAAAAAAGGGCAAAAGAAAAACAAGAGGGACGGAGGGAGAGGGATAAATGAAAAGGCTTCATATAGGCTCAGCTCCGCATATATGCACGGGGAGAACAACGAGAGGGATAATGCTCGACGTTATTATTGCTCTGATACCTACGTCTCTTGCAGGTATCATTATCTTTGGTATAAGAGCCGTTTTTGTCCTTTTAGCGGCTGTGCTTTTCTCCGTTCTTGCCGAATACGTCTTTTGCCTGGTAACGAAAAGGGAGAATACGGTAGGTGACTTGAGCGCTGTAGTAACAGGTTTGCTTCTCGGTCTTAATTTGCCCGCGAACACGCCGATATGGCAAGCGGCTGTCGGCGCGGTGTTCGCAACCCTCGTTGTAAAATGCTTCTTTGGCGGCATAGGTCAGAATTTTGCCAACCCCGCGATAACCGCAAGAATATTTATGCTGGTCGCGTTTTCTAATCTCGCGAACGCGGCATATCCTACTCTGGTCGATACCGTTTCGGGCGCAACTCCGTTGCAGATACTTTCATCGGGGAAATTACCTTCCTTTTTTGACCTCTTTTTCGGTTTGAAGGGCGGCTCTATCGGCGAGGTGTGCATATTTGCGTTGCTGATAGGCGGTATATATCTTATTGTCAGAGGAGTTATTCTTCCTCACGCGCCCGTAGCGTTTATTTTAACCGTGTTCGGTTTGTCGCTTCTATATGAGGGCGGTGATATTGCTTCCGCGCTTGCGTGGTGTCTGTCCGGAGGCGTTTTTAT
This sequence comes from Clostridia bacterium, assembly GCA_017411605.1. Taxonomy (GTDB): domain Bacteria; phylum Bacillota; class Clostridia; order Oscillospirales; family CAG-272; genus UBA1740. The sequence continues at coordinate 12,359 of JAFQPR010000047.1, forward strand.
TTCTGCTATATTTATGGCAACCGATTACTCATCGACTCCGATAACTCCCATGGGAAAGGCAGTCTTTGGTGTAGGCGCAGGAGCCATAACTGTTTTGATACGCTTTTTCGGTACCTATCCCGAGGGAGCATCCTTCGCGATACTGCTGATGAACATTATAACGCCGTTTATTGAAAAAATCACGGCAAGGCGACCGTTTGGCTCGGAGGTGAGGGTCAATGAATAAAGCGTTAAAAAGTGTAATGACGCTTTCTCTTGTTGCTTTATTATTGGGTGTATTGCTTGCATCTGTCAATAAACTGACAGGCTCGGTAATAGCGGATGCGAACGGTGATGCGACCGTCAGAGCATTGAGGGAGGTCTATCCAAAAGGCGAAAGCTTTTCTGCGGTAAATATTTCAGAATACAGCGGCGTACCTACTTCCGTAAGAGAAGCATACAGAGCAGATGACGGCGGATGCGTTATAAAGCTTGAAACATCAGGGTATAAGAGCGGTCTTGTAATCATTTGCGGAATTAGCAAAGACGGAATCGTAACGGGGGCAAAGTGCCTTGAAAGTCAGGAAACGCTCGCTGCAGAGGATACCTACGGCGCGGGGCTCGTAGGTAAGGATGAAAGCGGCGTAATAAATGCACAAACCGTTTCGGGCGCAACCAAAACGACGCAAGGCTATAAAAATGCAATCAAGGATGCATTTATTATGTCAAAAATACTTGATATGGGAGAAGAGAATTAATGCAAAAAACTGAAAAAAATGCGCTCTCGCTCCTTTTGAACGGAATAATATTTGAAAATCCGGTGTTCGTGCTCGTGCTCGGTACTTGCCCGACTCTTGCCGTAACCTCAAGTGTCAAGGGCGCGCTTGGAATGGGTATAGCGGCATTGGCTGTGCTTGTTTGCTCTAATACAGTCGTATCTTTACTTCACAAGCTGATACCCGATGAGGTACGTATACCGTGTTATATAATTATAATAGCGGCTTTCGTGACGGTCGTTCAGATGATAATGCAAGCGTTTATGCCGGAGCTTTATGCGCTTCTCGGCGTATATCTTGCTCTGATAACAGTAAACTGCATCATTCTCGGAAGAGCGGAAATGTTCGCGGGAAAGAACGGAATTATCGAGTCGGCTTTGGATGGGCTCGGTATGGGACTCGGCTTTACATTGGCGCTGACGCTTATGGGAACGGTGAGGGAAGTTTTCGGAAACGGGAGCTTCTTAGGTATGCCGATAGGCGTTCTTCAAAACTATAAAATATCATTTTTAGTAAGCCCTCCCGGCGGATTTTTCGTCTTCGGCGCACTAATTGCCATAGTAACTGCGCTGACGAATGGCGCGGTAAACGGTAAAAGAAGATTAACGTGTAAAGCTTGTCCTATGTCAAAAATGTGCGGCGCGAGCGGGGAAGGCATCACAGAGGAGGACAAAAATGGAGCTATTTAAGAGTCTAACCGTAATTCTACTCGGCTCGATTTTGATAAATAATTACGTTCTCTCGCGTTTTCTCGGAATTTGCCCGTTTTTAGGTGTCTCCAAAAAGACCGATCAGGCAGTTGGAATGGGCGTATCCGTCATCTTTGTTATGTTTCTCGCAACCGCCGTGACTTGGCCAATTCAAACCTACGTTCTTTCCGAATTTGGGCTCGAATATCTTGAAACCGTAGTGTTTATTTTGGTAATAGCGACTCTTGTTCAGCTTGCGGAAATAACTATGAAGAAATATATGCCCACGTTGCATAAAAGTCTTGGAGTTTATCTGCCGCTGATAACTACAAACTGCGCCATTCTCGGAGTCACGATAAATAATATCAGCGACGGATATAATTTTATTGAGTCCATTGTAAATTCACTCGGCGCGGGCTTAGGTTTTCTTCTGGCAATGGTTCTTTTCTCCTCGGTACGCTCAAAAATGGAAGGAACAAACGTTCCAAAGGCTTTGAAGGGGCTACCCGTGACACTTTTTGCGGCATCAATCATCTCTCTTGCATTTGTAGGCTTCAGCGGAATAGTTGATAATTTATGGGGGTGAGGATATGGAAATAATACCTGCAGCCTTATTGATGCTTATCACGGCGCTGATTGCCGCTCTTATACTTGCTTTTGCTTCGCGCTATATGGGTGTAAAAGTGGATGATACCGTAAGGCGTGTCAGAAATTGCCTCCCCGGTGCAAACTGCGGCGCGTGCGGATATGCGGGATGCGATAGCTATGCCGAGGCTCTTGCCAAAGGAGATGTCGGCCCCGAGCTTTGCTTACCCGGCGGAAGCGAGGTCGCAAGGCTCACGGCTGAAATACTCGGTATCGACCCGTGCGAAACCAGAAAGCTTGTTGCGTACGTTCACTGTAACGGAACACCCGATGTTACTCAAAGGACGGCGGAATATGACGGCCTTATGACTTGCAGCGCTATGTGCCTTTCCTGCGGCGGTCCCGGTTTATGTAAGTACGGATGCCTCGGTTGCGGTGATTGCGCATCAAAATGTCCGACGGATGCTATATTTATAAAAAACAATATTGCAATAGTAGACCCCGAGAAATGCATTTCGTGCGGAATTTGTATCAAAGTCTGTCCTAAGCATATAATTACGTTTATTCCGGTAGAGGCAAAGGTCGCAGTGATCTGCAGCAGCCATGATAAGGGCGCGTCGACGCGAAAGAAGTGCAGCGCGGGATGCATTGCTTGCGGCAAGTGCGAGAGGAGCTGTCCATACGGCGCTATCAAGGTGATAGATAACCTTGCTGTAATAGATTATGAAAAATGCACGGGATGCGGAATATGCGCTGAGATTTGTCCTGTATCGTGCATATCAAAGCTCGGGGAATTTAATATCAAATACCGTTACAAACCAACGCAAAATAACGATATAAGTAAATAACTGTTTACAAAATAATAATAAAACGAGGAAAATTATGAAAAAGAGCATATCTTTATTTGTCCTACTAACAACATTAATGACCCTTTTGTTAACGTCGTGCGGCAGTGCCGGCAGTGGCGAAGTAAGCTACGGCATCGGTATTCATAAATCTTATGAAAAGCTTGATGCCTCCGAGTCCTCTTCGGGTAAAGCAGGAGTAATTTATACCGTTGCTTCAACGCTTGCCGATAAGAATGGAAAAATAGTAAAATGCAAGATAGACGTTATTGAGGCAGTATCGGAAGTGACAGCGAGTGGTGAAGTTGAAATTCCAAGCGATTTCAAGACTAAAAGAGAGCTTGGAGATTCCTACGTTATGTCCACGGACCCGGGCAAGCTCAAATGGTATGAGCAGGCAGATGCCTTTGCGAGGCTCGCAGAGGGAAAAACGCTTAGCGGAGTAAAAAATATGGTAACGGGTGACGGTACCGGTAACGGAAAGGTTATTTCCGCCGGCTGTACTATAACTGTTTCGGAGTTTGCGCTTGCCATAGAGGATTCTATGAAAAATATGAAGGATATAACTCTTGAAAATATTAAAACGGTCAAGGATATCGAGCTTAAAATATCAACAAAGGCAACCAAAACCGATGCTACCGATTCAACGGACGGAAAGGTAACTTACACCACTGCTCTGAGAGCTGCCTTGGTAACCGATGATAAATCTGTTGAAAACACCGATATTTCGAGAGAGATAACCGACTCTTTTGCCTTTGACAAAAACGGCAAAATATCTAAATAAAAAAAGTCGGGGAGTTTTGAAAGCTTTCCGACGTACATATTTACACTATTTGCTGTTATAGGTAAGCTTTTATCTTTTTATGCTTGAAATTTGCGCTTTTCTGTGATATAATTAAAATGTAGCAAATACAAAGTTTTTGCATACAATATTTTAAAGGAAAAGCGTATGAAAAGCATAAAAGAGCGAGAGTGGTTTTTCTCTCAGGAAAAAATACCGTTTAAATGTACTAATCCCGATCCGCATTATGATGTTTATAAGCTTAAAACAACGGGTCAGATAATTTCCGATGTCGTTATTGATTCGGGGCTCGGCTTAAAGGAGCCGTTCGTTATCGGACTTTGCGCGGATCTTCATTTTAATTTATGCAACAATGCCGACAGAGAGGACGAGGAGCTTTCCTATACGGAGAAATGCCGCTATTGGCCTGAAAAGCTGAAATGGTTTGCGCCTACCGTTAAAGCTCTTGAGGCTTGCGATTTTTGCGATGCTACGATAATTCTCGGTGACGTGCTTGATTATATGACTTCCGGGGCGGCAGATATAGTTAAAGCCGAAATACTTAAGAAATACCCCGACGTTATGATGGTTCTCGGCGGTCACGATTATACAAAGCAGATGCAAACTAAGATCAAGGATAAGCTTCCTCTCGAGGAAAGGCTTGAATTCCTTAAGAGCTTCTGGCCGAACGATATCCATTATGATGCAAGACCTCTCGGTGAAAAGATAGTCGCAATACTTATAGATAACAGCCAAAGCAAATATCTTCCTTGCCAGGTAGAAAAGCTTGAGGCAGACATAAAGCGCGCGAGAGAAGAAGGGAAGATACTTCTCATCTTCCAGCACGAGCCGATAATCACGAATAATCCCGAGCAAACCTGCGTTAAGGCAGTAATTGCAAACAGTGGAGCTATTGACTCTGTCGCTATGGGAACAAATCAGACGATAGTCGGCGGCACGGAGCGCACGGATGAAGCAACAGGTAAGGTTTATAACCTTATTACAAAGAACGCGGATGTAGTTAAGGGAATTTTCGCGGGTCATTGGCATAGCCAATTCTTTGCGGAAACCGAAGCTTCGTTTGAGCGTGACGGCGAGATAATAAAAACGACGATACCTCAGTACGTTATCTCGGGTAACCCCTACTATCCCTCCGGAATAGTAAACCGAGTAACGGTCAAATAATCGGAGAAAATATGGAAATTGTATTACTTACGGCGCTGGGCGTTGGCGGAGCGACCGTTATAGGTGCCGTAATAGGCTTTTTATTCAAAAACATATCTCATAAATTCAGCGATATCGTTCTTTCCTTCGCGGCAGGAATAATGCTTTCCGCGGCAGTCCTCGGTCTTATTCTTCCATCCTTGGAATACGGCGGAAAATACGGTATACTGATAACAGTTCTGGGAATATCGGTAGGTGCTGTATCTATGAAGCTTATTGATATGCTCGTTCCTCACCTGCATAAGCTCAGCGGAAGCGATATCGAAGAGCACGGAAGAAACAAGAGTATTGATAAGGTCTTGCTCTTTGTTCTTGCAATAGCGATACACAATTTTCCCGAAGGAATAGCAGCGGGAGTCGGATTCGGAGCAGGGAATAATGCCGAAGCATTTCTTATAGCGGGCGGTATTGCCTTGCAGAACATCCCCGAGGGAATGGTTATCATAGCGCCTATGCTTGCCACGGGAATGAAGCCTAAGAAAACGTTTCTTATTGCGGCGCTTACGGGTGTTGTAGAGGTAATAGGAACACTGATAGGTTTTTTTGCCGTGAGCATTGCGACGTTCATTTTGCCCTTCGCCTTGAGCTTTGCGGGCGGCACTATGCTCTACGTGATAAGCGATGAAATGATACCGGAAACTCATTCGCACGGAGCCGAGAGCGGAGCTACGTTCTCTCTTATCATAGGCTTTTGCCTGATGCTGATATTTGATTTTTTGCTTGGTTAAACGATATAAACAACAATAAAATTTACAATTAAAAAGACCGATGCGCGTCCGCTAAGTTGGAGTGAGCAACGGTCTTTTTTTGCGTTTTCGGGTAGAGATAATGCGTGATTTTATTGCTTCGCGTAGAAAAAAGGTCTAACCCGTGAAAAATATCGGTAATTTTCTTAAAATGTGTAATGCGTAGAAATTATTTTTGCTTTTTTGTGCAGATTAAACAAAAGACAGCATAAATCCTTTTTTGGTATAAATAAGAACAAAAACTGCCGCAAATAGGTAAATTCAATTTAACAACAGCCGATTGCTCTCACAAAATACGACACCGTGAGCATTAAAAGCAGTAAATTAAATTTACCAAAGGTTTTTCTGCTTTTACAGCAAAAAAAGCCGATGCAAACTTCTATTTACAAAAAAATAAAAAAATAAAAATTAATTGAAAGTTTATTAAATTTTCATTATTTTGATAAAAAAATGTATTCTTGACATTTATTATTAAATATGATATAATTTTCAGTACAAAAGCCCGTATTATGCAAATGCACGGGTTAAAAAACAATTTCTTGGAGGAAATTATCTTATGAAGAAGTCATTGTTTCAGAAGGTGATGTGTTTCATTCTTTCTGTTGCAACCTTGTTCGGTGTGGTTGCGTTAACCGCATCCGCTGCTGTGATTTCGAGCGAAGAAGAACGCGAGGACCGTCTTAAGGACAAAGACGGATACATCAGCAGCGCGGCAACGCTTGAGGAAATGACCTCCGTTGTGGGAACGTCATCCTACGCGGAGTATATGGCAACATTCCCCGATACCGATACCGGTGTGTTAAACAAGATTCCTGTTTACGATTACGATCTTAACGGTAACGGCAACGTTACTATTGAGGATATCGTAAGCGGAGCAAAGCTTGAGAAGGATGAGACATCTGTTTTTAACAGCGAGGATTGCAAGACGTCGTTCGAGAGAGATCAGACCAAGTGGCCCGGTTTTGAACTGTTCGACCCCAAAGATCCGAGCCTGCCCGGTAAAGACGGTAATTATATTTACCTCTCGGCTACCAGCAGAGCAACTTGGGAATTCCAGGTTCCTACAGCCGGTCTTTACGTAATCAAAATCGAATATTACAACTGTTATATCGATTCCGGCGACGGTAAGAGCAGTATCAGTAGTATTGAAAGAAAGCTCTACCTTGACGGATCTATCCCGTTTGACGAGGCGGGAAGCCTTAACATAAAAAAGAATTGGGGCTTCGAATACTCGGATGATAAAGACGGTGATAACGTACCCTTCGTTCAGGTCAGTGAGCCCGAATACGTCGGCGGTGATGATGATTACATTGTTTCGTATGATGTTGTAAAGGAAGGCAATAAGCAGATCTCTTACAAGTACGTTACGGTTATCAAGGACGGCTACAAGACCGTTACTACATACAGAATCAACTCGGATATCAACGGTAACTCGATGGCGCCCCAGATGGATCAGACCTCAAAGTGGTCTACCTATTACTGTCAGGATTCAACGGGTTATTATCACGGCTACTTTAATTTCTATCTTCTTGAGGGTATGACTCATACTCTTACTCTTGAAGCAGAGAGAGAGCCGATGATAGTTAAGTCTATTTATCTTGAGCCTGTTAAGGATGAGAAGCTTCCATCTTACGACGAGGTGCTTGGCGCTTATAACAAAGAGGGCTACAAGGCACCCGAAGGCGGTAAAGTCACTGTTCTTGAGGCAGAGTTCCCGGATTATGTTTCCGACTCTTCCGTTTATGCTACGAATGATAATTCTTCCGCAGCAAACAATCCTATCAAGTCGTCCTCTCAGCTTTACAACGTAATCGGCGAGAACAGCTATAATACAGTTGGTCAGTGGGCAGCTTATAAATTCCAGGTTAACAAAACGGGACTTTATAATCTGACAATGAGATATAAACAGAATGCTCTTCAGGGTATGTATATCTGCCGTACGATAAAGCTTTCGGGCGGTGCATACGGACTTGACGACGGAACTCCCGCGGCTCCCTTTGCTGAAGCATACAATGCTCAGTTCAACTATGACAAGGAGTGGCAGTCCACGTATATCGGCGACCAGATCTACTTCGATGAAAGCGGAAACAGAGTTAATATTTCCGACTACACCGTAAATCAGGACGGCGAGTACGTTGATGCAAACGGTAAAGTTGTTGATATAACTACTCAGAAGAGAAACTTCGAGTTCTATTTCGAAGAGGGCGTTGAGTATACTCTTTACCTTGAGTGCTCGCTCGGTTCTCTTAAGGAGCTTATCCAGAGAGTAGAGAATTCGCTTGACAAAATCAACGAGTGCGACCTTAAGATACTTCAGCTTACAGGTAACGATCCCGACAAATACCGTGACTATAACTTTATCGGTATTATGCCCGAGGTTCTTTACGAGCTTCTTCTTCAGGCTATTGAGCTTGAGGCTGTAAAGCAGCAGTTTGAGGTTCTTTGCGGAACTAACGGTTCGCATATCACGACTCTCCAGACGATAGCTATTCTTCTTGATAAGATGGGCTCCCGTGAGGGTGATGACATCGCCGCTAATATGTCTACCCTTAAGTCCTACCTCGGTACTCTCGGTACTTGGATCAACAATTCGAAGTCCAGCTCGATGGTAGTTGACGTTATAATGGTTACTCCTAAGGACGCAGGCGATAAGACTTCTCTCAGACGCGCGAAGGCAGGCTTCTTTAAGTCTATCGGCTTTGAGATAGCTTCCTTCTTCTATTCGTTCTTTACAGAGTATGATCAGATGGGACTTACAACGGAACCCGACGAGGATGCAAAGAGCATTGACGTATGGCTTGCTTCCGGTCGTGACCAGTCTCAGATCTGGCGTACTATGATAGATACAGATAAAAGCTTTACGGATTCTACCGGCGTTGCGGTAAACCTTAAGCTCGTTACAGGAGGAACGCTCCTTCCTTCTATTCTTTCCGGAAAGGGTCCCGACGTTTATATGGGACTTGGCTCTTCGGACGTAATTAACTATGCAATAAGAGATGCCGTACTTCCCGTAGGCTTCTCGGATGAATATAAAGCAAATCTGACTCCCGACCAAAAGATCTTTTCTTCCAATTATTATACATTTAAGAATGACGAGCATTATGTGCTTACGTATAAGAATGCAGATGGCAAGTATATTGTAGTAGACACTAATGAGGAATATGTTCCAAAGAATGGAGAAGAGCCTTTTGAAACTCTCACCTTCGAGGAAGTTATCGGATATGATATATTTGATGAAACGGCTTCCGAAATGGACGGAAACTTCAGAAGAGCGGCAATGGACACTGTAACGCTTCTTGGTAAGACTTACGGTATTCCTCAGACGATGGGCTTTGCTATGATGTTCTACAGAATGGACGTTCTTGCAGAGCTTGGTCAGACTGTTCCCGAGTCGTGGGATGAGCTTCTTGCTATTCTTCCCGTTCTTCAGACAAACAATATGTCTATCGGTGTAAACTACATTTCCGCAATCGACTTCATGATTTATCAGAAGGGCGGTAATATGTGGAAGTATCCCGATGATCACGATTTCCAGGGCGCGAAGGTTGACCTTGATTCCAACGTAGCTCTTGAGGCGTTCGACTTTGTCTGCCGTTTGTACAGTGATTATTCATTCCCTGTATCCTATGATGCGGCAAACCGTTTCAGAACGGGTGAAATGCCTATCATTATCGGTGACTATGCAAGTATTTACAACCAGCTTGTAGTTTACGCTACCGAAATTGCAGGTCTTTGGGAGTTCACATCTCTTCCCGGATCTATCAATAAGACTACCGGTGAGTTTGACTACAATTCTCTCGCAGGCGTAGGCGCGACTGTACTTCTTCACGGATGTGAGGATACGCTTTCCGCATGGCAGTTCATTCAGTGGCAGACAGGTGCTGAGGCTCAGGCTGACTATGGTAACAAGATGGTTGCCCTTATCGGTCCTTCCGCTAAGTACGAATCCGCTAACGTAAAGGCTCTTAACGACCTTTCTTGGACCGCAAGAGAAAAGAAGGCGATCAAAGAGCAGATGGACAGACTTTATTCCATAGTTAACTATCCCGGCTCGTATATCATTAACAGATATACAAAGTTTGCGTTCCTTGCAGCAGTAAATGACGGTGAAAAGGCAGTTGACGCTCTTACCGGTTATATTGATGCTATCAACGCCGAGATCAAGCGTAAGAGGGAAGAGTTCAATCTTCCTACGATCGACGCCGATCAGACGTTAGAAGAAGCTAAGCAAGAGCTGCAAAAAGAAAAGAATAAGTAAGGAGAAAAATAAATGTCACAGACTAATGCAGAGACAAAGCGTCCGGTAAAACGTTCCGAAGTGTCGAAGCTTAGATGGACATGGGAAGAGATGAAGAACAATAAGACGGCATACTTTATGCTGGCTCCGTTCTTCCTACTCTTCATCATATTCACTATTCTTCCCGTTTTCCTTTCAATGCTTCTGAGTCTTACCGACTTCAATATGTTGCAGATGCCTCATTGGGTTGGCATTTCCAACTTTACCCGTCTTTTCCTAGACGACGATATATTTATTCTTGCTTGTCAGAATACGCTGATATTTGCAGCGATAACAGGACCTGTATCCTATCTTCTTTCGCTTCTTATCGCGTGGTTTATTAACGAGCTTCCTCCCAAGATCCGTGCGGTTGTAACGCTTATATTCTACGCACCCTCGATCTCAGGTCAGGTATATCTTATTTGGAAAACGCTTTTCTCGTCCGACTCTTACGGATGGGTAAACGCGACACTTATCGACCTTGGAGCTATCTCCGAGCCGATACTTTGGTTTGAAAATGCTGAATACGTAATGCCCCTTTGTATAGTAGTTGCTCTTTGGACGTCACTCGGTACTGCGTTCCTGTCGTTTATCGCAGGCTTCCAGACTATCGACCGTTCGATGTACGAGGCAGCTGCGGTTGACGGAATTAAAAACCGTTGGCAGGAGCTTTGGTATATCACGCTTCCGACGATGCGTCCTCAGCTTATGTTCGGTGCGGTGCTTGCTATTACCAACTCCTTCGGCTTCGGAGGCGTTGTTACCGCGCTTTGCGGATTCCCCTCGGTTGACTATGCGGCGCATACGATAATGCATCACTTGGACGACTATGGCGGAGCACGTTATGAAATAGGTTATGCTTCGTCAATTGCAGTTGTGCTCTTCGTAATAATGTTTGCTTCCAATATTATTATAAAGAAGGCACTTTCGAAGGTAGGTGAGTAATATGGCGAAAAAGTTAAGAACAAGAGGACACAGAGTTGTACTCAACCGTTCCGCCGGAGGCGATACGGGTATCACCGTAGTACTCACTATTATGGGACTTTTCATGTTCCTTCCCATGTATTACGTTGTAATTCAGTCGCTTAAGCCTCTCGATGAGCTTTTCATGTTCCCGCCTAAGTTCATCGTTATGAAGCCGACTCTTGAAAACTTTACCGACCTGTTCACTCTTATGGGTGACTCCTGGGTGCCATTCTCAAGATATATCTTCAACACCGTATTTATTACAATTTGCGGTACTGTAGGTAACCTTATATTTGCATCTATGGCAGCTTACTCGTTGGCAAAGCTTCGTTTCCCCGGAAGAAATGCGATCTTCCAGATCATAGTAATGTCACTTATGTTCCATTCAACCGTTAACCAGGTAACGCACTTCATCATTCTTTCTGCGTTCGGTTGGATAGATACATATCTTTCCATAATCGTGCCCTCTATGGCAACGACCATAGGTCTTTACCTTATGAAGCAGTTTATGGAGACCTCGGTTCCCGATACTGTTCTTGAGTCTGCAAGACTTGACGGCGCAAGCGAATTCAGAACATATTTGACTATCGCGATGCCCATGGTTAAGCCTGCATGGCTGACGCTAATAATCGAGTGCTTCAAGAACCTTTGGAACTCGGGCTCGTCAATTTACATTCACTCGGAAGAGTTGAAAACGTTTAACTATGCTATACAGCAGATCCTCTCGGGCGGTATTGCACGTTCGGGCGCAGGAGCTGCGGCGACCGTTGTAATGATGCTTGTTCCTATTTTAGTATTCGTACTTAACCAGAGCCAGATCATTGAAACGATGGGATCGTCAGGTATGAAGGATTAAGGAGGAAGAAAATGAAAAACAAGCTTTCAAAAATACTTATACTCTCCTTGATTCTCGTAATGGTCTTCGGAACGGTATATGCATCGGCGTTTGAATCGTACGATACGTACACGTATTCGATAGACGGAGAGCCTCTCAAATCTCCTACGGCGTATACTCCCGTAAGAGAAGTTGACTATAAGGATATGGACCTTGGCAGACTTGGCGTTACGGGTACAGATCTTAAGCTCAAGGCTCCCACCGACGTAGTAACCGACAATGAAGGTAACGTTTATATAGTAGACAGAGAAAACAACAGAATAGTTGTTCTTAATAAATACTATACGGCGAAGGCAATAATCGATACTTACGTAGACGATTACGGTAAAACGCAGACGTTTTCTTCTCCAAACGGTATTTTCGTAACCGATCCTACGGTTTCTGCAAATCAGGAGAAATTCATTTATATCTGTGATACGGAAAACGAGAGAATCGTTATCTTCGATGAATACTTCAATTACTCAAGAACTATTTATAAACCCGAATCCGCGCTTGTTAATGATTTCAAGCTTGATGCCATCGCAGTAGATAAGTACGGAAGAATATTCGCTGTATCCAAGCAGTTCCAGGAAGGTGTCATAGTTCTTTCAAACGAAGGTGATTTTACAGGATTTATCGGAGCGCAGAAGGTTTCGTACAGTGTGCTTGAGATGGTATGGAGAAACTTCCAGTCAAAAGAGCAAAGACAGAATCAGGTAAAGAACCTTTCGGTTGCGTATAACAATATCACGGTTGATACCGACGGATTTGTATATGTAACTAACGATCAGCTTGAAGCTTCAAAGCAGTTTAAAGCGATCAAATCAAAATCTGCGGAAAACTCACCTGTTAAAAAGCTTAACTCCGCGGGTAATGAGATTATGAAGCGTAACGGCTTCTTCGATCCCGGTGGAGAAGTAGCTGTTTCTACGATTTCACCCACTAATAACGTTTCTAAGATTATAGATATCGCGATCGGTCCCAACGGTTCGTGGACGATTCTTGATAATGCGAAGGCTAAGGATGCCCGTATGAGAATGTTCACATATGATCAGAACGGTAATCTTCTCTTCGCATTTGGAGATAAGGGTGACCTTCTCGGACAGGGACAGAACTTCGTATCTATAACATATCAGGAAGTTGATGGCGTAACCTATCTTATCGCGCTTGATAATACGGCAAACAAATTTACCGTATATGCGCCGACAGCTTATTGCGATACCATTATGAAAGCTCTTGAAAACGAGAACCTTCATAATTATTCCGAGTCTATCAAATATTGGCAGGAAGTTCTTACAAAGAACAATAACTTTGACTTAGCGTACATCGGTATCGGTAAAGCGCTTTACAGCCAGGGTAAATTCGATGAATCCATGGAGATGCTCTCCAAGGCATACGAAACCGCTCAGTATTCGAAGGCGTTTGCGGAAACGAGAAAGGATCTTCTCGGCAAATGGCTTATACCGTTACTTATCCTTATCATAGCTCTTTGCGTAGGACTTGTTAAGTTCCTCGGTTGGGCTAAGAAGAAAAATAAGGCGACCTCACTCAAGGTTGGAAGAAAGACTTACGTCGAAGAGCTTCTCTTTGTATTCCATCTTGTGTTCCACCCGTTCGACGGCTTCTGGGATTTGAAGCACGAAAAGCGCGGCTCGGTCAGAGGCGGACTTACTATTATGGGCTTGACGATACTTGCATTCTTCTATCAGTCGATAGGTAAGGGCTATATCTTCAACCCGAGAGATACCTATTCCACGATATTCGTTCAGATACTTGCAGTCGGAGTTCCCGTGCTTCTTTGGTGCGTAGGTAACTGGTGTCTTACAACACTCTTCGAGGGTGAGGGCGGATTTAAGGATATCTTTATTGCTACGTCTTATTCTCTCGCGCCCCTGATTCCTCTTGTTATAGTATCCACGATTCTTACGAACGTGCTTACTGCAACAGAGGGTTCAATGGTAAATCTTCTTGTTACGATAGGCTACGTATGGGTTGCATTCCTTCTGTTCTTCGGTATGCTTGTAACTCATGACTATGCGCTGGGAAAGAACGTACTTATAACTATCTGTACGATAGTTGCTATGGCAGTTATTATGTTCGTTGCGATACTCTTCTCGAGCCTTGTAATGAAGATGGTAACGTTCGTAATCGCAATTATAAAAGAAATCGCTAACCGGGCGTAGATTGCAGGAGGTAAACTATAATGAAATTTAATAAAATATTATCGTCTGCGCTGCTCGTAGTTATGCTATTTATGACTATAGTAACTGCACTGCCCGTAACTGCTGAGGCGGCTTATTCGGGAAATAACAGTGCATCTGCCTCAAAGACTGCAGAAGAGATCACAGCGCTTGTTAAGGATTCGTATTCCGGAAAGATCAGATATGAGTCCTCGCAGGCAAGACTTGATGCAGAGCTTCCTTATCTTGACAGTGTAGAGTACGGCGATTACATTCTTTACATCAATAAATACACCGGCGGTGCTTACTATAAAAACAAGATCACCGGTCAGATATTGACAAGTAATCCGTATAACTATTTAAGTACGGAAAGCAGCGACAAAACAAACCAGGAAATAAGCAGCCAGGTAATTATTTCTTATTCGGAAATTACGGTTGGTTCGGAGAGATTCCTTTATTCTACTCCGGAGGCGGCTGAGAGAGCTCAGATATCTACCGATTTTATTAAAAACGGTATAAGAGTAAATTATACTCTCGGTGATACGACTTCGAGATATCTTCTTCCTATGGCAATGACTGCCGATAAGTTTGAAGAGCTCGTACTCGTTCCGATGCTTGATAAGCTCGCAAGACTTATGGAAGAGCATTGCGGCGATGAAACCGGTGAGTACAATATCTTTGTCAATCCCAAGTACAACGTGGATGAAGACAAAAACAGCACGGATAAGAAAAACGTGTATTATTACGGATATCTTAATCTTTCGGTAGTGAGAAAGTATCTTCAAGATGCCGAGAGAAAGTATATGAGTATGTATCCGAGCACCGACGATCCGGTTCGTAAAATTCTTGCAGGCGTAAAATCGAATATTATGACGCTTTATGCTGCAGGAACAAACGGATATACGCTTAAGAATCTTGCTGAGTATAAAGAAGGTTCATCTTCTTATGAAAATACCGTAAGAGACTTTTATTCAAATGAATCCTCAGAGATTTACAAGACAAAAGAAGCTATTTATGTGTTTAATATAAACGCAACAAATAACTCAAAGTCGATCGCATCTACAATATTCAGAGCATATGCTCCCACTTATAACTTTATCGACGTAAACGAAGACGAGGTCTATTGCGGACTTGTCGATGAAACAGATCAGAAGCCCGTATTCAGATGCGCTATAGAGTATACATTCAATAGTGACGGCAGTCTTTCCGTTCGTCTTCCCGTAAGCTCGATATCCTTTGATGAAACGGTTTATAACCTTTCGTACATTTCGGTTCTTCCTTATTTTGGAAGCGCATCTATTGCAGGCGAAGGATATGTATTCTTCCCGGATGGAAGCGGAACCGTTGCTGAGTTCAAGGATTTCTATGACTCGACGGCGAATGATAACGATAACGCAAACGTAATAGTTGACGTTTACGGAAAAGATTATTGTTATTCAAATATTACAGGTGCGCACCGCGAGCAGATAACAATGCCCGTTTACGGTATAGTAAGCGAGGAAAAATCCAACTCCTGCGGACTTGATTCGGTGTCTAACGGCTTCTTTGCTATAGTAGAAGAGGGAATGGCTTTATCAAGCCTTGCGTTCGATATGGACGTTACCTCAATGCTTGCCCGCGCTTATATGATGTGCAAGCCTTATCCTTCAGACGTCTACGACCTTTCCGAAACTCTTTCTGTCGGTGGCGCAGGTCAGTATACGATAGTTGCGGAAGATAAGTTCAACGGCTCTTACGTAACAAGATATACAATGCTTACCGACAAAAATATCTACGCTATAAAGGGCGATGACATCGGAGAGTTCTACGATACGTCCTACGTAGGTATGGCAAATTACTACCGTAATTATCTTTACGAAACCGGAGTTCTTACAGAGCTTGAGAGCGTAAGAGATAATCTTCCTCTTTACTTAGAGGTTCTCGGCTCGATGGAGATAATCACAAAGGTTCTTTCATTCCCCGTAACAAAGAAGATTGCTCTTACAGAGTTTGATGACGTTACTGCGATGTATAAGGAGCTTCGTGATTCCGTGACTCTTCTTGAAGAGCTTGCCGCAGAGAACAAAGCTCTTGCTGCAACGCTTGCCGAAGAGATCGCAGCTCTTGAAAAGGCTCTTCAGGAGCCCGAAGCTGATGCTGAAAAGATCACTTCTCAGATTGAAAGCAAGAAGGTACTCAAGACCGAGTACGAGAATATTGCTGCAACTTACGAAACCTGGAGCAAGGATTTCAAGATAGATAATATCAATTTCAAGCTTACAGGCTTTGGTAATGGCGGTCTTTATAACACTTACCCCACAAAGCTCAAGTGGAACAGAGCTTGCGGCGGAAAGAGAGACTTCAAGGATCTTCTCGAAGAGGTGAAGTCTGCAAAGGATAAAGGCGAAAACTTCGGCGTATATCCCGAGTATGACTTTATGTATATCAGCTATACCGAGATGTTTGACGGTGTTTCAAAGCGAGTTAACGCATCTAAGATGATAGATAACCGCTATGCCTCAAAGCAGCTTTATGATTCGGTATCCCGTGAATACATCAGTTACTTTACTCTTGTAGTAAATACCGAAACTCTTGATAAGCTTTACAGCAAGTTTGCCAAGAAATATTCGAAGTACGATATCTCTACTATCTCGGTATCCACTTTAGGATCCGACCTTAACTCCAACTTTGATAAAGACGCACCGGTTATAAGAGATGAGTCTCAGAGTTACGTTGAAAGTCTTCTTGACAGAATATCCAATAAGGATGGATATGACGTAATGCTTGATAAGGGTAATTCGTATACGCTTAAATATGCATCTCACATTCTAAATATGAATATCGATTCAAGCCACTTCAGATATTCCTCTTACCCCGTGCCCTTCGCGGGAATGGTTCTTCACGGAGCTGTAAATTATACAGGTTCTCCCATTAACTATTCCGGTAATCCCGAGTACGAGCTTCTTCGTGCGATTGAGTCCGGAGCATCGCTTTACTACATACTTTGCTACCAGAATTCCAATTACATGAAGGAAGATGGGCTCCTTAACCAGTATTACGGTATTGACTATGAGAACTGGTATAAGGATATCGTTAAGAATTATGCAGAGCTTAACGCTGCTATCGGAGAACTTCAGAATTACAGAATCGTTGATCACAAAATAGTAATAGGCGAACGCGTAATTGAGCCCGACGAAGCAAAAGCAAATATCGTAACTCTTATGAGAGAGCTTGTTGATATGCTTGAAACGAAGATACTCGAGGCAAAGGATAACGAGCTTCACGCTATGAGAGATCCTTCAAACGAGTATTATGGAGATCTTCTTTACGTAAACATAGATGTTGATTCTCTTATGGAGGCGTTTGCAGAGATTCTCAACCTTGGCAATGATGAGATCAAGAATTACGAGGTAGAGAACGGAGTTACCTTTGCTCAGCTCATAACCGCTATCAAAACTAAGTATGAAAACCTCAACCCCGATGAAGCGCGTGAGTCTACCGACAATCTCTTGACGATTGACAAGACTTACTTCAGCGATATCGGAGGTAAGGATAATGTTGATGATTCGTACAGTTCTACTAAGAACGATTACGTTTCCGCGCATTCCTTCATTACCGACTCGTTTGCAACTGACAAGGATTACGTCTATACCGACTTCACAAGTGATAAGGATATAGTTCTAGTAACCTATCAGAATGCAGAAGGTAAAACCGTTAAGTTCTTGCTTAACTACAACATTTACACCGTTGAGGTTGACCTTGACGATGGACTTGAAGCATATACGTTGCCTAAGTACGGCTACGTAAAAATAACAGGATAAGGAGGTAGAAACAATGAGTGATAATATTAATCAGGTCTCGGTTGAAGAAGGCGTTACTCCTGCAACGATATCAGCTTCGGAGCTTGGTTCTGACGGTCTTCTTAATAAGAGAAAAAAGGTATCCCTTGATGCGAGAAAAGCTCGCGCGGGTTACATATTTGTTCTCCCCTTCATCCTTGGTGTTGTTCTTATTTATCTTCCCATACTTCTTGACTCCGTTTGGTTCAGCTTGACTGAAAGAAATACGAACGACCCCTTCAACATCGTTTATAAATTTGTATGGTTCGATTATTACGTTAAGGCATTCACAGACAATGCTAACTTCGTTTCAAACCTCATAGCAGGTATTCAGCAGCTCATTTTTGAAGTTCCCGCGGTTATCATATTCTCGCTCTTTATAGCGGTTGTTCTTAACCAGAAGATGCTTGGTAGAGCTGCATTCCGTGCGATATTCTTCCTTCCCGTTATAGTATCTACGGGTATTATGGAAACTATCAACGCTGCGGACTTTATGTCGAGCCAGACCCAGGCGGGTATTAATGACGGCTCGGGCGGCGGAGGTACGAATGAAATTATTTCTGCTCTCGACGTAGAAAGACTGTTCTCGAGCATGAAGGTCGGCGGCGAGCTGGTTACTTATGTTGTAAACATAGTAAATGACGTTTATAACATAATTAACTACTCCGGTGTTCAGATGCTTATATTCCTTGCGGGCTTGCAGTCGATATCGCCTTCAATTTACGAGGCGTGCCGTATTGACGGTGCAACAGGATGGGAAACCTTCTGGAAGGTTACCTTCCCGATGATCTCTCCCATGATCCTTGTTAATGCCGTATATACTATTATCGACGCGTTTACCAGAACGCAGAACCCGGTAATAAAGTATATCAATACTATAACCGATCAGTCGAGCTCGACGGCGATGTCATGGTCTTACTTCGTTATCATTATTCTTATAATAGCTGCGGTCGCTGCGATTGCATCCACATTTATATTCTATCAGAGAAGAGATTAAGGAGGTAGCAGCATGGCAACAGTAACAAAAGAAACTAAAAATTCTATTCATGTTGACTACGAAGGCAAGCTTACGTTCAAAGAAAGAATGATTAGTAAGCTGAAAACTGCTAACACCTGGATCAAGGTTGTTATCAACATTTTCAGATTTATTCTTATGCTTGGCGTATCCTACGTTATTCTTTATCCCTTCTTCTCAAGAATAGCAGGTTCCTTCATGTCAAAGGAAGACGTAGTTGACTCGACGGTAGCGCTTATTCCTAAGAACTTTACTCTTGATATTTATAAATATATCATAGTAGAGAATCATTACTTTGAAGCGCTTTGGAACACATTGCTTATATCTCTGATGTGTGCAATTGTTCAGACTCTTATCTCCTGCCTTATCGGTTACGGTCTTGCAAAGTTCAAGTTCAAGGGTAATAAAATCGTAATGGCGATAGTTGTTGTAACGATGGTTATTCCTCATAATACGCTTAGTATCGCTATGAGACAGCATTTCTCGGGATTTGACCTCTTTGCAGTAAAGGCTTGGGGCTTACCCGGTCCTATCGAGCTCTTATTCGGTTCTCCGCTAGAGCTTACCCATACGCCCATTCCGTTGCTTCTTCTTTCGCTTTCGGGTCTTGCATTCAAGAACGGTCTTTATATATACCTTATGAGGCAGTTCTTCAAGGGAGTTCCCGATGAGCTTGAGGAATCAGCTTACGTTGACGGTTCAGGCGTGTTCCGTACCTTCTTCCAGATTATTCTTCCTCTTTCCGTTCCTATGATGATTACAGTATTCCTGTTCTCGTTCTCATGGCAGTGGACAGATGAATTCTACACAAGAATGATTTGGGGAACAGGCTCTGAGTTCTATCTTATGCCTGATATTTACGCAAATCCTCCTACATCTCTTTATAAGTTCAAGGATTATGCGGGTTGGTCACTCTATAAGATCGTAATTCAGAACACAGCGGGTATGCTTATTATCGCGCCCCTTATCATTCTTTACCTCTTCTGCCAGAAGTATCTGGTACAGGGTATCGAGCGTTCGGGTCTTGTAGGATAATTTGTAAAACTCAAATAGGTTGTCTATTTCGATAGCTTTACTAGAATAACAACCAACAAAAATTGGGGCTGTCGCATTTAGGCATAACCGAATAAAAAACAGGGGTATTGTGAAATAAACACAGTACCCCTTTAATAGTAAGCACAAATTTGAGGAAATCAAGGTCGAAAACCTATGGTTTTCCTCGTTTTTAATAATGTTTTTTATTCTACCGTCGTTTCCTCGCTCAGCGTACGCTTGTACGCTTCTCGCTTGTACTATTTGCGAAC
>JAFQPR010000048.1 GCA_017411605.1 Clostridia bacterium
GGCTTCGGTCACGAACGACGCTTTCTGCTCTAAATCCGTTCGCCCCAAGGTTCTGATCTCATTAAGAATTCGCAAATCGTGTAATTACAACCGTGCTTTACCGATTTATCATTGATATGCCTGAATTCTTAATGAGACAGTCCCTTCTTTTTTGCTTTAAATTACTTGAAATCAAACTCACCGATGGTAGTGGTTTCTATATACTCGCCCTTGAATGAGCGGAGAACCGCCATATGAGGCTGTTCGAGATGCGC
This sequence comes from Clostridia bacterium, assembly GCA_017411605.1. Taxonomy (GTDB): domain Bacteria; phylum Bacillota; class Clostridia; order Oscillospirales; family CAG-272; genus UBA1740. The sequence goes on from JAFQPR010000048.1 coordinate 255, forward strand.
CTGTTGATGCGCGTGAGTTTCCCACGCCTCGATAAGCAATAGCTCGTTTGCGTCAGCCTCGGTGAAGAAGTAATCATATCTGCCAAATCCGTCCTCAGCGCGTATCGCGTCAAGAATTCCCTCTTTCCTTACTCTTTCAACGAAAGCCTCTCTCTTACCCGGGAAGCACTTAAAAACAACGTAAATATTATACATATCTATCTCCTTTATATTTTTTTATAAATCTCGCTTTTCAAGGTCCTGAATCAGTCACGCCTCATCGGTGCTGGACCACTCCACTTTCGCGGAGCTACCCGAGAGCCACTCGCTATCCCATCCGTCAGGCTGTGTCGACGCGGCAGCGCAGATGACACCGAGATCATAGCAATCGGAAAAAGCGCCTTTTCCGATATAGGTTACACTCGAGGGAATAAACACGTCGAAAAGATCTCTGCATTGCGCGAAAGCGCCGTCACCAATAGAGCGAAGTCCTTTAGGTAGCTCTATTCTCGCAAGGAATTTACAGTGTGAAAACGCATCCGCAGCGATCTCGGTTACAAAATGCGGAATGGCAACGGCGCCGCGTAAAGCAATATCGCGATTGTTTTTAACTGCCACTATCCGAACTCCGTCCTCGATCAATTCGTACTCATATGACGCCAAAAGATCGTGGATCTCACGTTTTGAAAGCTCCTCAAAAGGTTTTTCCTCATAATCGCAAAACTCGCATACCGTTACTCCCGCTTCAAACTGCGGCATCCCGCACATAGGGCAAAATTTCATATTTTTCTCCTTTGCTTATCTATACTTTCGCGTTTCCGCACCAACATTAGTATAGCAAAAAAACTTTTACTTTTCAACTATTATAATTAATATTCTTGGATAGGGGTATTCTCCTTTTGCGAAGATACTCTCACTTGCCACCCTCGAGAGAGCTCAACGCGCTCCGCGCGGAGTATGCGAACCCGAGTAATATTAATGAAATCGTGCGTTGCACGATGAAATCCTCGCTTGGCTCGGATGAAATCTTCAGCCTTCGGCTTCAGATGAAATCAAATCCGCCCATCGTCTGCCGTAAGGCAGATTTCATCGCAAAGCGATTTCATCCACCACAGGTGGATTTATTCCGCAGAAGGCGGATTTAATTGAAAAAACGACAAGTTTCGACTTGTCGTTTTTTCTGTGTTATGACCTTAATAAATACACTTGTCTATTTTTGTTTAGCGTCGATTAAAATCGGCATCAATCGATTATCGCACCCGCCGCTCTTAGCTTGGCTTGAAGTGCCGATACGTCAATGCCTCGCAGAGTCACGCAGTTATTTATCGCAAGAGCACAAGCAATTCCCGCCGCCTGTCCCATAGCCATTGCCGCAGGCATACATCTCATTCCGCCGACTGCCTGGGATTCACAGGACAGAGCTTTGCCCGCGACCAAAAGATTATTGCAGTTTTTTGGGAGCAAGCTGCGATACGGAATATAATATTTTTCGGCGATCTCTATCTTGAAGTTGCCCGATTCAGCCTCGCTTCTGTTGTGAACGTCCATTCCGAAGCCGTAAACGGCAATGCGATCGTCAAATTTTGTACCCTTGGAAACATCCTCGACGGTGATCTTATATTCACCCTCAATGTGACGGCTTTCTCTTACTCCCAGCGCTGTGGCTACATTGGATATCTCGCAGTTTTCAAAGCCTTGCGTTTTTTTACGTAAAACGTCGTAAGCATCAAGCACCTGATACCGCGCCTTGCTGTGAGCGTCGGTGAGGCTCTTGGCGTTTGCCGCATCCACGTTGTAAACGTGGTAATGGTTGACCTTATACCGTCCTGACGGCGTTTTGTATGCCTTTACAGGTCTCTCGGGACGTGCGCCCAGAGCCTCATAGCCACGGTCGTCAACTCCTACTACCTCGAACATAAGTGTTCCGGGCTGAGGAATACCTCGCGCCTCGTCTCCCTTGTAGGTCGGAACGCCCGCCTTTGCCGCGACAGCCGCGATGCCCGTGCAATCTATAAACAAGCTTGCCTTAACACAAATAAGTCCCTCGGGGGCGTTGAGGATGATATGCTTTATTTTGCCACCTTCGGTAACGCAATCGCAAAACTGTGTGTAGCAGAGAAGCTCCGCTCCTGATTCACGAACCATTTCATCAAGAACGATTTCGAGATAAAAGGAATCGAAAGGGGTAACGTGACGGTGATATTTTTTTATAAAGGAGGTATATACGGTAGAGGCTTCCATCTCGTCGGGAGAGATGACGGCGGAATGTTTTTTAAGCCTGTCTATTATTTCGTCAAAAAGCCCGCCGACTATTTTTTTATTTCCATCTCGGTCATAGCAGGTCATAAAAGGACCGACCTGTCCGATAGTAGCCATGCCGCCAAGCGATGGAGAGGCTTCTATAAGAAGAACACGAAGTCCGTTTCTGGCTGCGCTTACCGCCGCACAGACACCCGACGGACCGCCTCCGAGCACAGCAACATCGTATTCTCCGTATATTTCAATGTCATTCGAATAATGAATCGCGCTCATTTCTATACCGCCTTTTTTGTTTTGACTTGTCGAGATTTAACCTGATAGGATAATTTTAAACTTGGCATTTTCGTTCTCCTTTCGGGTGGTAAACACATGATACCGAAAAGGGACGGAAATGCAAGAAAAGTTTTTGAAAATTATTTGTTGGGTTTATTATAGCATAAAAGTTGTAAGTTGTAAAGAGTTTTAGTGATATGCTTCGCTCACGCTCAGCGTGATATTTTTGCTTCGCAAAAGTTATATTGCTCCACTTCGTTCCGCAGTGATATTATATTCGCCGCCAAAACTCGCGAAGCGAATATCAC
>JAFQPR010000049.1 GCA_017411605.1 Clostridia bacterium
AGTATACCAAAGTATGCGGCAGCGCTTCTTGAAACGCGCGCGAGTGAAGAAGAAAAGACACTTGTAAAAGACGTACTTCAATATATCAGAGCGGCATACGCGTACTTCGGCACCGAAGATGCCGAGCAGATAGCAAAAATCGACACGCTTCTCGGTGACTACGCATCGAAGCCCACGGTAGAGGGAAGCGACGTAGCCGATACGACGGGAATGAAGAGCGCGACTCTCGTTCTCTCGGGCAAGCCTAGCATAAGATTCTATCTTGCCGACGGAGCAAATGCATCGGCATATAAGTTCTACATCGGCGGAAAACAGATAAAAACCGTTGTTTCCGAGGACGGAACCTACATTGATACGGACGTATACGCATACGAGCTTTGCGAAACCGTGACCTACACGGTTGGCGGCGAGGCTGCGGGCAGCTTCCATATCAACGCGTACTACGCATTCGTCAGCGGCGCGGGTGAGAATTCTTACACGGGCGCAGATAAAGCCGAGCTTACAGCTCTTACAGAGTGCTTCTGGAAGTATCTCCAGAGCGCAAGAGCGTACAGAAAATCGGTTGTTGAAAACTGAAAGGAGGAGTGATTAATGCAGAATTCAAAATGCAGAATGCAGAATGAAAAGAATGAATTAGTGGTTATGAGTTATATAGCTCCCAAGCTTGAAGTGATCGGGCTTGACGCAATGGATATCATCACTACCTCACCGGGTACGGAAACAACACCAAAGGAAGATAACGACGGAATTTGGGACTTCGATTTAGGTTAAGTAAACGCATAAATCGGTAAAAAATAAGCGAAGCTTTCGGCATTTTTGTCGGGAGCTTCGCGTTTTTTATTAAGTAATATAAATGCGCACGGTAACTTTTACTCGATTATATGACTATTTTTATACTTTGGGATAAATTTATTATAGTTTTTTGCACGCAATATGTGTTACACTACGAATATAATACTAAAATTGAAACTTAAGGAGAATACTATGTATAAGCTTCCTCAAAGACAGGTGCATCTTGATTTTCATACAAGCGAATGCATCGACGGTATAGGCTCGATGTTTGATAAGGAGCAGTTTAAGAGCTGTCTAAAAAAAGGACACGTAAATTCTATCACCATTTTTGCAAAGTGCCATCACGGATGGAGCTATTTCCCCTCGGAGGTAACTCCGATGCATCCCGGGCTCCATGGGTTTGATCTTCTTTCCGCAATGCTTGAGGCGTGCCGTGAAGCAAAGGTTGCGGCTCCTATTTATATTTCTGCAGGATATGACGAAAGATATTTTGCAGAACATCCCGAGCACGGATTTTTAGGCAGCAGAAACGAAAGACATACAGAGGTCTATGAGGATAACGGTCATAAATATCCCGCAGACGGACCGAGATTCCATACTATTTGTATGAACTCTCCGTATCTCGATTATCTTGAGGCAGAGGTAAGGGAAGTATCGGAAAAGTTCAAGCCCGAGGCTATATTTATGGATATAGTTGCGCCCTCGCGCTGCCGTTGCTTCTGCGGAAGATGCAGAAACAGAGTTGTCGCGCTCGGTCTTGATGAGAATGACGATAACAGCTATACGAAGCTTTCCGAGATAGTATATAAGGAATACTATGAAAGAATAAATGCTGCCGCAAGGGTTGGAAATCCCGATGTAAGGATCTTCCATAACGGCGGTCATATATCAACGGGCAGACGCGATCTTGCTCATGCTAATACGCATCTTGAGCTAGAGAGCCTTCCTACGGGAGGTTGGGGATACGATCACTTCCCGCGTTCCGTAAGATACGCCGCAATGCTTGATATGGAATACCTTGGAATGACGGGTAAATTCCATCTCTCGTGGGGCGAGTTCGGCGGCTTCAAGCATCCCAATGCCTTGAGATACGAGGTTGCGCTTTCTTTGGCAAACGGTGCAAAATGCTCGGTAGGCGATCAGATGCATCCATACGGATTCCTTGATGACGCGACGTATGAGCTTATCGGTCAGGCATATGCCGAGGCCGAGGCGGTAGAGGAATACTGCTACGATATCACTCCCGTATCCGATATTGCTATCGTTTCCGTCGAGGCCGTCACTAACGGCGCAATGAAAAACAGCCAGCAGGACACAGGCGCCAACAGAATACTTCTCGAGGGGAAATATCTTTACGATATCGTTGATAAAGAGTGCGACCTCTCGAAGTATAAACTGCTTATCCTTCCCGACAGAGTAAAGATCTCGGGAGAGTACGGAGAAAAGATAAAGAGCTACGTTAAGGCGGGGGGTAAGGTACTTTGCTCAGGTGTATCGGGACTTGACGATAGCGGCGAGTTTGCGTTTGACATTGGCGCAAAGTTTATTTCAGAGAGTAAATTTGCTCCTACTTATTACAATCCGTGCTACGATGCGGAGGGATTGACTCCTTCAAATTACGTTGTTTATTCGAAACATTACGACGTAGAGAAGACGGACGGCGCAAAGGTTCTCGGATACGTGAAGAATTCCTTCTTTAATAGGACCCGTGATCATTTCTGCTCGCATAGACATACCCCGTTCGTTATGGAAAATAACGGTCCTGCAATTACCGTAGGTAAGGACGGCGCGTACATTGCTTGGGACATATTCACCGAGTATACGACGGTTGGAAGCTATGCGGTAAAGGAAGCGGTTATACGAGTGATAGAAGAGCTTATCGGCGATAAGAAAACACTTAAGACCAATCTTCCTTCCTCGGGCGTTATTACGCTTAATAAGCAGGAAGAGCAGGGTAGATACGTTCTTCACGCGCTCTACGCAGCGCCCGTCGTTCGAGGGGCAAATACGCAGATAATCGAAGACCTCGTCCCGATTTACGATACCGAGTTTGAGATAAAGCTTCCCGCAGTCAAGTCGGTTAAGCTTGTTCCGGAGAACAAAAACGTTGATTTTGAGTATAACAATGGAGTTTGTAAATTCAAGTTGGATAAATTTGAGTGCAAACAGGTTGTATCTATTGAGTTAAAATAGTTAAAGTTAAATATTTGACTATAATTATTTACAAAAATGTAAAAAAGAGGGTAGCTCAAGTTGTACAAAACTTGAGCTACCCTCGAATGCGCTAAGGGGCTAGGGGGATTTAGAGCGAAAATTTGCGTTCTCCCACCTGTGAGGCGTATAAAATTATGTCGAGGGAGGGAAACGCAAATAGAAAATGACTTTAATTTGATGGAGAAATTCGTAG
>JAFQPR010000050.1 GCA_017411605.1 Clostridia bacterium
AACGGGGTCCTCCTCCCCCGACGTTAAAAGAATTTTAATATCACTTGAAATATCTTTATACCATTTCGCGGAATTAGTATATTTTATCAATTTTATCAGATCTTCCATTGCGCTTACGGTAAAATTAAACATGCAATATTTATCGGCGTAATAAGCTTTTCGCACCTCAGCGTCATTGGTAAGCCAAAGCTTCGGATCTTCCACCGTTGTATTTCCGAATCTCTTGTTATAAGCTCCAAACGCCATATTATCTATAAGCCTTGAGAAATGCCTGTCACCCCTGAATGTCTTTATTAACTTTATCAGTAAAATCCCTGCGTCAGCGGCGGGATTCGCTCCTCCCGTTCCCATTACTATAAGATGATTCGGCTTTATAAATCTTTGCGCGGCTAACCTTACTATAAACGAGCCCATTCTGTGTCCCATTAGGCAAAGCTTCATATCTTCGGTTCCGAACTCTTTTCTCACCGCATCCGCGTAGACCTTTACGTCCATTGCTAAAAGCTCCCATCCTTTTTTCTTTGCGATATAGCCAAGCTCAGAGTCATTGTTTGCCGTTTTTCCGTGTCCTAAATTATCATATCCGAAGCTTATCCATCCCTCCTTTGCCATATCGGAGAGAAACTTATCATACCTCGCAATATGCTCGGTCATTCCGTGAACCACATGAAAAAGTCCTTTTATCTCTCCGTCGGGAAGATATACAGTACCCGATAATTTATGTATTCCGTCGGATGAGGGAACGCAAAAGATTTTTTTCTCTATCATAAATTATTTTCCCTTTCACTGAATTTTCTACAGGCCTTAACTGCTCTGTGCCAACCGTCCAACAGCTCCTTACGCTCTTTCTCACATATTTGAGGTTCAAAGCTCTTTTTGACCGATACGAGCGTTTTTAACTCCGCCCTACTCTCAAAAAAGCCTACACCAAGTCCCGCGAGAAAGGCTACGCCTTGTGCAGTAGCCTCCGAATTTGCCGATACCTGAACGGTAAGCGCGGAAAAATCGCTCTGCATCTGCATCAGCAATGAATTTGCCGATGCTCCTCCGTCAACTCTCAATACAGAGATCATTTTAGAATTATCCTTACCGTAAAAAAGCTCGATCTCTGCATTCATTGCTGATAGCACATCCTCGGTCTGATAGGCAACAGACTCAAGAGAAGCACGTATTATATGATTTTTTCCCGTTCCCGCAGTAAGCCCTACGATAGTTCCCTTTGCGTGCATATCCCATTCAGGTGCGCCCAAGCCACTGAAGGCGGGCACAAAATAAACGCCTTCACTGCTCTTTACCTTGCGCGCAAAATATTCACTGTCAGCAGCATCGTGAATAAGCTTCATTTCGTCACGCAGCCAACGAATTACAGAGCCTCCCACAAAAACACTGCCCTCTAAAGCATATTCAATGGCTCTGCCCTTTTCGCCTGCGGCTACGGTAGTTAAAAGTCCTTGCTTACTTTCAAGCGCCGTCTCTCCCGTATGAGCGAGAAGAAAGCACCCCGTTCCATAAGTATTTTTCGCTTCTCCAGCCGTAAAGCAGGTCTGTCCGAACAACGCCGACTGCTGATCTCCCGCAATTCCCGAAATCGTAAGCTCTGCTCCCATACAGTCAAACGTGCCGTATATTTCACTGCTGCTTTTTATTTCGGGAAGCATATCCTTTGGAATATCAAGCAATTCAAGCAAAGCCTTATCCCATTCGCCTGTATGTATATCGCAAAGCATCGTTCTTGAGGCATTGGTCCTATCGGTAACAAATACACGCCCCTCGGTAAGCTTCCATATGATCCACGTATCAACAGTACCTGCAAGCAATTCTCCCGCCTTAGCTTTTTCTCTGGCTCCGTCCACATTATCAAGGATCCATTTTATTTTTGTTCCGCTGAAATACGGGTCTATCCTGAGTCCCGTTGTCCTTCTGATATACTCTCCGTATCCGTCTTTTTCAAGAGTCTCGCATATATCCGCTGTACGCTTACATTGCCATACTATTGCGTTATATACAGGATTTCCCGTATTTTTATCCCATATTATAACTGTCTCTCTTTGATTTGTTATACCCACTCCCGCAATCTCATCCGCAGAAATGCCGCTTTTCGCTATACACTCGGTAAGAGCCGCATATTGATTTGCGTATATATCCATAGGATCCTGCTCTACCCAACCTGCTCTTGGGTATATTTGCGGTATTTCGTGCTGCGCCTTGGATATTATATTCGCTTGCTTATCAAACAAAATAGCACGCGCACTCGTAGTTCCCTCATCTAACGCAAGAATATATTTTTTCATCTGCATAACTTCTCCCTAATATCCTATTATTTGAAATATAAATATTTATTATCCGATACTGTCATATCACATTTCATAAAGCTCCAATTAACTGCTTTTAAGAAAATACCGCTTTACTTTTAGCAAAGCGGTATTATTAATATTTATTCACCTAAGGAAGCTACGGCTTTTAAGCCTGCCGTTGCTTTTATTTCCCGTTCAATTATTTGAACGACGCGTTTGAATTATCTCCATCACAAGAAATGCTTCCCATAAGGCAGGAATTATTGTTGGTTTTTGTTGTAGTGGACGTAATACCCGAAAGTCCCGCAACGTAATCCTTGCCGCTAACGGTACCCGTACCGTGACAGTTGTTAAGAACTAAGGTAGTACCCGAGTTCGCCATACCTACAAAGCCCGCTAAATGAGTTCCGTTAGCGAAATCAATAGTTCCGTTGAAATGGCAGTTATTAAGCGTAAGCTTGCCGCTTTGAAGCTGTCCCACGAGACCGCCTACATATTTCATAGTATAAGCGCCCTCCTGAAGCCGAACGGAGCTTGCTACGGTTATATTCGTCAAGCTGACCTTAGCGTCTGCATCATTTATCCTTGCTACTATACAACCGAGTGAGCTTTTGCTCTCTTGGGTTGCCCCTAAGAAATAAGAGTTTTCAAGAACGAAATTCTTTATCGTTGCATTACCCGCTACACCGCCGAACATACCTCTGTAAGAGCTTGTTACTGTTTGATAAACGCCACTTATCGTATAACCCCGTCCGTCGAATATACCTTTGAATACGTATCCCGAGTTAACCGCTTTCCAAGCATAGTTGTTTGAGCCTCTGCTTATAATTTCGGCAAGAGTTCCCTGATTGATTATCATATTTGCGCCAAGCCTTATAGCTACGCCCTCAAAGGTTATTGCGCCTTCGGAATCAGCACGTAATTTGTTAATTCCCATAAGCTGATCCGCTGTAGTCAGAATATATTCGGTCTTATCTCCCGTATACCACGACGTATCGGGGGTTCCGCTATATATTGACGTAGGATTTACATTTGGAGTAGACGTGCTGAAGTATACATCGGTGATGATCGGAAGATGATCCGACGTATATCTCGCATTCTGGTAGGAAATAGGCGCGCTTCCCGCTCCTACTCTGAATTTAAGCGCCTTAAGTCCGCTTGAGATAAAGCAGAAATCAAGCATGCTCGAAGAGGATCTATCCGAAACCGACGGATAACTGTTGCCTTGATTTGCAAGCTTAAAAGCGTTATTCCATGTTGCGGAAACACCGTATTTGGTAAGCGCTATTTCATGCGCGCTTGAGTATCCGTATTTTTCCTTCAATTCAAGATAAGTATCTGAGCCTACGAGATCGTTAAAATCTCCCTGTATTATTACCTCTGCATTCGTATAAGTGTTTTTTAGCTTCTTTATCTGCTCCTGAACATAGTAAAGCTGCTTCAAGCGCTCCATAAGTCTTAATTTCTGAACCGCGGGAGTACTGTAATCAGCATTTTGTGATCGATGCTGAAGATGCACGTTTACGCAAATTATATCTTTTCCGCTTACCGTAAATACACCCCACGTGATCTGCTTCGGACCAATAATCTTAGTTGTTCCCGATGCCGCCGTGGTAATGTTTCTCATAGCCTTATTTGACGTGCTTGAGGTAATTCCAAGCTCTGAAAGCTCGGCGGCAGTAAGCTTGTAATTACCCGAAATTACATCGGCAGCGGTAAGAGCTACGGTATCTGCCGTGCCATCCGAGGTTACGTATTTTGACCCTTGCGCCTTTGGCGTTAAGCTTGATTTATAAAATATCGAGCAATTACTCGATCCACTGCTTAACGTGCTTGGAGATATCCGTTCATATCCGCTGAGAGTAAATTTAGCCAATACCGACGAATAATCCTCCTGCACCGCTACGATATCGGGCGCATAGAAATATATTTCCTGCTGTATTGCTTTAAGTCTGTTATTTCCGGCATCGGAAAAGCCGTCGAAATCCGATTGAAGATTAAAGCTCATAACACGAAGTTTTGTTCCATGAGGTCGTAGACCGTTTTTAGGATCTACCGCTTCGGATTTATAACCGTAAAGATCACCTTTAGCAGTGGGAGCGGTTATCTTTCCGTTATTTTCCGAGCTTAATTCGTTAAGCGAAAGGAGCGAGGCAGTTCCGATAAGTCCGCCTGCATCGGTATTCGACGTTATATTACCGTAATTTTTACAGTTAGAAAGGCTAACAGTTGCATAGGTGTTGGTTGCCGCACCGATAAATCCGCCCGCAGATCTTCCGCTTATCGTTAAATCACCGTAATAATTACAGTTATCTATAGTAACGCTTGCGGCATCGGTTACGGTACCGATAAATCCACCAACGCTCGATACGGAATAACCTGATTCCTTTATAGTTGAATGAACCTCCACGTTTGAAATAGTAACTGTAGCAGTATCACCCGTTACTCTGGCAACAAGAGTTCCGAGAATAGTTTTATCCTTTGCGGTAGGCCCTGCTACGAGAGAATTGATGACTCGCAAGTTCTTTATTACCGCGTTACCTCCAATAGCACCGAACATTCCCTTTACTCCCGAACCGCCCGGCTTTATATAAACTCCCGATACCGTATGACCCTGACCGTCTATAGTTCCCTTGAAAAGATAACTTGAATTAACTGCGGGAAAGACCTTATTGCTTGACTCATTAGCAACCACCTCTTCCATTGTTCCGGGATTGATTACTATATCCGCGTCAAGCTTTATCGTTACGCCTGCAAAGGTAGTAGCGCCCGCCGAATCCTGACGGATCTTATTAAGTCCCGCAAGCTGATCGGCGGTGGTCAACACGTATTCGGATTTATCACCTGTATACCACGACACATCGGGAGTTCCGCTATACACCGATGCATTAAGCGGGGGTG
>JAFQPR010000051.1 GCA_017411605.1 Clostridia bacterium
ACCCTGCAGGGGCATTTTCGGACATTTTTGCGCAGGACATCAAGATATCACGAAGAAATTTTCAATTTCTTCAGCAAATTCATTTCTATGAATTTGCCGAGAGTTTTTCTCCAAAAAATCGCGGTGATATTATTATTCGACAAGCAAAAATGTGAAAGCGACCCTATAGGGGCATTTTCGGACATTTTTGCGCAGGACATCAAGATATCACGAAGAAATTTTCAATTTCTTCAGCAAATTCATTTCTATGAATTTGCCGAGAGTTTTTTCTCCGAAAAATCTCGGTGATAATATTATACCACATCTTGTGATTTTGTCAATACCCAAACACTAGATATTGTGCTTTTTTCGCATTTTTATTTTTGTGCAAAAGACATAAAATGCACTAAAAAAATTTTTATTTTTGTTGAAGATTACTCTTGACTTTTTTTACTCGCAGTTATTTTGGGGCAGAGTTTTTTCGCGTTCGTCAAATCACACAAAACTGCGATTGTTTTTTCTATAATATTCTCTTGACATTAATTTTTTTATATGTTATAAATAAATGGCTTAATTAATATAATAATGAAGACTTTTTTATTTTCACGGAGGTAAAAATGACTTTTACCGAATTTTTAGATAGCACGTGCGGAAAAATACTTATTCAATTCATAGGCTTTTTGGCAATGGCGATAGGTATTCTCTCCTTTCAGAGGAAAAGACGCGCCGCTATAATCGGTTTCCAAATGACGGCAAGCACTCTTTGGTCTATACAGTTCCTTTTGCTCGGCGGATACTCGGGGACTATACAGAACGTGCTTTGCATTGCGAGAGGCTTTGTTCTCGTGCAGAAGGGCAAGCGCAAGTGGGCAGACTCGTATTACACCTTGGTAGCAATAATCTTTTGCTTTGCCGCAACGGGATTTATCACCGTCGGTCTTGAGGGCGCGTGGGCTCTTTTACCTATCGGCGCGAGCATCGCATCAAGTATTGCTCTATTTATGGATAAGGAAGAAATTTTACGCAAGCTCTCGCTTATCGTTTCTCCCCTATGGCTCGTATATAACGTGCATACCGGCTCTATCGCGGGTATCGTTGCGGAAACCTTTACCATTATCTCGATACTCATCGCGCTCTACCGCTTCAGGGAGAAAAAGGAGAGTCGGCTTCAAGGAGAAAAAACCTCCGAAAACAAAGCCGATGATCAATCGGTTTAAAATGCAAATATACGCAAAAAGGGTAACTCGAACAAAAACGAGCTACCCTAAATTTTTAACTAAAATTATTTGTTTGTTCTTTGTTCAATAATAAACTCCGCGGTGGATGCTTGAGGACATATAGTTTTTCATCGCACTGCTTATAAATGAAAAACTTACAGAGGAGCGGTTTTACCCGCTCCTCTATTTTTGTTTGCATAGTGCTAAAGACAGCACCTATTGAGTTTTAGTTTACGCCGTAAATAACGTCGTACGTAGGCTTCGTTTCATCACCGGTAGCATTCCAGTTATTTACAAATCCTGCGGGTTTCTCCGTTGCCTCAAGATAAATCTTAAGTGTAAGCGCACAGCCTCTAAACGCAAATCTTTCAATTGTTACAACCTTTTCTGGAATCACGATAGAAACGAGAGATTCGCAGTTTGCAAACGCGCCGTATCTGATGGCGGTAATATTGTTATTAGCGGCAAACGTTACGGACGTTATCGTGCAGCTATCAAATGCACCGTAGTTTATCTCAACAACGGGAAGTCCTTTATAATGAGTAGGAAGCTTAACGTCGTTAGCGCCGTTGTATCCTATGATTGAATAACCGCCGACAGTTTCTTCGAACGTATAACCTGCCACAAGCTCAACATCGACATCTACGTAGTAGATAGTATTCTCTGCAGTAGCGCTCGGATTAGCATTGTAAAGCTCGGAAAGCGCTTCTTCCGTTACAGAGGTTATCTCTACTCCGTTATTGTACCAACCGCGGAAGATATACGCAGAGTCATCACCTATAAGTCCCATCATTGCGTAGGTAAGAGGATACTCGAGCTTACCGGTTTCCTTATTTTCTACGAACTCCTTATAGGTGAACCCGTGAGTCTTAGGCTCGGTAAATCCGGGGATGTTGAACTCAATCGTATAGGTAATAAGATCCCAGTCAGCTTCAAGAACTCTCTCGCTTCCCGCTTCCATAGCAGGCATCCTGTACTCATCGCCGGGTTTCCAAACTTTCTTTGTAACCGTATCAACCCAGCCCTTGAACAGGTAGAACGATCTCTTATGAGCGCACTCGGGAAGTATTATCTTGCCATCGGATGCTACGTTATCAACGCCTATTTCAATATGCTCGCCGTAGCCCGTCTTATAAACAAGCTTGTTTACTATAGGAGTCCATCTGCACTCGAGGGTTACGTCGCCTTCTACGGTGTAATCGGTGTAAGCCTCGCTTCCGTTAAGCTCGTACCAACCGTCAAGTGTATAGCCCGTATACTTAGGTGCGGCAACCTTATCGGAAATTGTTATCACCTCGCCGTATTCAAACTTGAGAGTCAAGGTCTTGTTTGCAGCATCATTATAATTGAAGGTTACGCTATATTCCTTCTTTGCCCATACAGCGTAGAGAACGGTATCCTTAGCTTCATCGATAGTGTAGTAAAATCTCTCGCCAGAGGGATTCTCGGAATATATTGCGTCGCCCGCCTGAGGATTGGGTGACTCGGACCAACCAACTACTTTATAGTGCTCGCGCGTAAGAGTAGATGCGGGGATAGGAAGCTTCGACTCAAAGCGGGTTTCAACGCCCTCCGGCCATACGGGAAGATTACCATCAAGGGTTTTATCTGTAGTGTTAGCATTGAAGGTGATATTATAAATTCTGTTCTCCCAAACAGGAACGAATACGGTTTGACTTTCTACCGTATACGTATCACCGGGAAGGTATACCTTCTCATCCGTACCCTTAATGTTCTTCCAACCGAGGAAGAACTTGCCCTCTTTGCTCTGATATTCAACCTTGCCGTCGGGTGAAATATAATTAACCCTGAAGCCAAGATCAGCAAAATCAACAAGAGTAATTATCGTTCCGATGGTAACCTCATCTTCGAGATAATAATCCTTGCCGTCCTCTCTTGTCGAATAGTGATACTCGAATTCCTGCTCACTCCACATAGCGTAGATAGTAGCGGTATTGTTGCCCTCACCGTCGGTAACTACGACGTCTGCCGTAGCCTTGATAGAGCTATCCTCGATTACTGCCGAGCCCTCAGCAGAAGAGAGCGACCAGCCGAGGAAGTTATATCCGTAACGGGTGGGTATCTTGGAAAGGTCGATCGCGCTGTAATACTTGATAACGCTTTCAGCAGGCAAGCCTGTAACGTTCTCGCCCACGCTCGAATAAACGAGCTTAACGTCGTGAGCCGTCCAATGAGCGTAAAGGTGAATATCACCGATAGATCCCTCGGGGATGGAGGTTACGGCTTCGGTGCCGTTCTCGTAATACCAGCCGTTAAAGTCGCAGTGAGCGTAGGTTGCTACGTATTCAGCAAGATCTATCGTATCCTTAACCGTATAGGTAACAGTAGGAACGTTTACGGTAGGATGAGTAGGCATATAAGACTGCTTGTTTCCGCGGAAGTATATCTTATAGTCGATAAGCTCGTAGTTTGATACGAACTGAAGACCTGCCTCGGATACGGCATAGGGGAACTGAGCCTTATCGGACTTCACTTCTCCCGCAGCATTCTTAACGGTCCATCCTGTGAACTTATATCCGGACTTAGTCTTGTCCTCATGCTCGAGGTTATATATTGTAGGCTGACGACCCGAAACGGTTTTCTCTACGCCGTCTACCGTGTAGTTGTAGGTATATATCTCGTATGCTTTTGCAGTGAGAGTAATATTTGCGGCAGAGCCCTCGGGAATAACGGTTACAGCCTTGCCGTTAAGGTACCAACCGTCGAAATAGTAAGATATCTCGCCCTCGGGATCGTTCATGGGAGGTACGGGAAGAGTGATCTCACTTGCGTTCTCAACCGTATATGTCGCAGGCTTTACAACGTCTGCCCATGCCGTCTGATTTATGTATTTTTCAGCATCGGTTATAACGAACGTGATAGTGTAGCTTATAACCTCTACGTCCGCTTCAACTATAAAATCGCAGGTTACGGGATCGGAAGCCTTCTTATCGCCCCAATTCCAGCCGTTGAACTCATAGCCCTTGATGGTCTGAGGATTGGGAGCCTTTACTGTATCGCCGTGCTTTACGGTAACTACGACGTCCTCAACGCCCTTCTGACGGAAGGTTACGCGGTATTCCTTGAAGATGTTTATTGACTGCTCGTATGCTGCAAAGGTGTAGTTCGTTTCACCCTTATCGGATACGTAAAGCTTATAGTTACCGATCTCGATAGCGGCATCAACGAGAGTTTCGCTGCCGTCATCCTCAACTCTGTAAATAGTGAAGTTATAATTTTTAGGATCGTATTCAAACTGCTTGCTGCCGTCCATAAATACGAAGTTTTCTTCGATCTCGGCAGGGTTACCGTCAAACTCGAAGACGTTTACGTTAAGCTTCGGCTTGATAGTCTTCTTATCAATTTTAATGGTAATGGTCTTAGTCGCGTCTACGAAGGATTCGCACTCGAAGTTGAGCATTATTTGATAGATGCCCGCATCAACGAAAGCATTCTTATAATCCTCGATAGGCTCGGTGGTCATGTTACCTTCCGCATCGGTTAAGACCTGATACGCCGTAACAACGGTACCCTCGGGAAGATCGGCAAAATCAACGCCGTATCCCTTACCGCTGTACGTAGCGTTTACAACGGCGCCGTCGGAAACGGTCTCGCCGTTAAAGATGATACCGACATCATCAAACGTACCTCTTGTAAGAGTGAGGGGAAATCTATGCGTTATTCCCTCGTACTCAACGATGATCTTAAAGGTCTTCTCGTCCTCGTCCTCTTCAAGAGAAAGTTCGTCGGGCATAGTTACCTTAGCGCCCTCAAGCTCCTCCTCGAGAGTTGCAAGCGGATAGGATTTCTCCGTTCCCGCCTTGCTCGTGACCACAAGACTATAGTCATCGAGAGAAAATTTATCGATGGCGCATTCATCGGCGCCTTCGATCCTGATGTCAGCAACCGTTGTAACCAGCGCGTAATAGATACCGCCGACCAAAGCTGCGACAATCGCAATAAAGGCAATAGCCTTACTTATTATCCTGCTCATATATACCTCCCAAGTATAATACACGCGTAATAAAATTGATACATCGTTTAATAATTATAATTATATCATTTAATATTATGATTGTCAATACCAAAAGAGGAAAATATTCACAATTAAAATTTGAATAAAATTCCATACGCTATCTGCACTTTCGCAGAAGGCGCTCCAAAGAGACTCTCACAAAAAAGCCGATACCGCAAAAATGCAAGCATCGGCAAAAGAAATATCGTTATTTGCGGTATCGCAACTCTTCTTTTACAAAAACACTGCTATCCGTGTGAATTTTTAATCATCTTTCCTGTTTTTTATAATCCACGAAAGAAGCTCGTCAAAGGTCATTTTTGATGCGGCTACCGAAAGCCCCGCTCGTATAACCTCGGACTCGGTAGGGTCCATTCCCACTCCGTTGACTTCAAGAAATACGAGCATAATATACATTCCTATTCTCTTGTTTCCGTCAACGAACGGATGGTTTGATATAAGCGAAAAGCCGAGGCGCGCCGCTTTTTCTTCAAGGGTGGGATAAAGCTCCTCGCCGCCGAAGGTCTGGTATGCGGAAGAAAGCGCACTGTCAAGAAGAGCGATATCTCTTATACCGGCGTCCCCGCCCGTCATTTCCGCCATAACTTCGTGAAGTCGTATTGCCTGCTCTATGCCAATACTTATCATTTTGCAAGCTCCTTGAATGCGCCCTCGTATTTTTTGAGCACTCGCTTCGCGATAATATCTACTCGCTCCTCGTGAGTAAGCTCGACGACTCCGTCGCACTCGAGATTCACGAGCTTATACTTGGTCTTACCGTCGGCAACTATATACACTTCTCCGTTTTCATCCGCAAGATTGGCTGCAGATAAAAAATCCTCCGTTACCGATTCTATCGGTATCTTTACGTTTTCTTCCATTTCTTTTTCCTTTTTTAAGAGGGTAGCTCAAGTTGTGCAAAGCTTTAGCTACCCTCGAATGCGCTAAGGGGCTAGGGGGATTTAGAGCGAAAATTTGCGGTCTCCCACCTGTGAGGCGTATAAAATTATGTCGAGGGGGGAAACGCAAATAGAAAATGACTTTAATTTGATGGAGAAATTCGTAGAATTTCAACCTTATAACACATATTCTTAGCTCATTTGTTGATTTTAGAGC